>CAYSXG010000062.1:0-10560 GCA_964434895.1 uncultured Solibacteraceae bacterium
CCTGGCTGGCCCCCTCCATCTGGGCCAGGAACCACAGCCGCTGCTGGGCGAAGGAGAGGGCCGCACGCTCCGCGTCCCCGGCCCGTTCCAGCGCCTCCCGTTCCGACTTTCCGGCCCCTTCCAGGCCCCGGGCGAAGTCCCGCAGCACCGGCCGCGCGAAGAGATCCCGCACCGCCACCTCCAGGCCAAGTGCCTGGGAAAGGCGTGAGACCACCTGCATGGCCAGCAGGGAGTGGCCTCCGGATTCGAAGAAGTGGTCGTTCCGTCCCACCCGGCCCACCCGCAGGACCTCGGCCCAGATGGACGCCACCGCCTCCTCGACGGCCGTGCAGGGGGCCTCGAAGTCCGATCCCGAGCGCAGGGCCTCGGGCTCCGGCAGGCCTTTGCGGTCCACCTTCCCGTTGGGCGTCAGCGGCAGCGCATCCAGGAAGACGAAATGGGACGGCACCATGTAGTCCGGCAAGCGGGCTTCCAGGGAGGCCTTCAGGGACTCGCCCAACTGCTTGCGGATCCCGTCCAGGAGGGGGTTGTTGGCGTAGGCTCGGAGGCCCTTCGCCTCGTCCAGGGGGCCCAGGGCCCCGTGGGGGAAGGCCATGGGAAGGCCTTCCGGCCGATGGAAGGGGGCATGGAAGGCCCCCCGCCCGGCCCCGCCCCAGCTGAATTCGACCTCAAAGCCCGCCTCCGCGGCCAGGGCGGCCACGGCGCGGGGATCCACGCCCTGAAGGGACTCCGGCAGTCCCCGGAGGGCCTCGGCCATCGGGGTCTCGTCGGGCAGGGAGTCGTCCACCAGGGCTTCCGCCAGCCGCGCAGCCTCGGCCACGCGTGCGTTGGCGATGCCGGCGAGCAGGAGCGGTTCGGGGCCCGTGGTCGCCAGCAGGGCCCGCAGGCCCTCCTGGTCCAGCCCCTCCGCGACCCAGTCCCGCCGGGAGAAGGTAGCGGGGGCCCGGCGGGGGGAACGGTGGAGGACGGCGTCGTAGCGGAAGCGGCTGAGCTCGTTCCCGTAGTCCCCCAGCTTGGGCAGGAGCTGGAGGGACCCGAAGCCCGAGCGCTCCTGGAGGGCCCGGAAGAAGGCGGGGTCCACCAGGAGTTCCTTTTCCATGGCGAGGGCGGCGCGCAGGCGTCCCCTCAGCTCCCCCAGCCCCTCCCCATCCCCGGCCCGATGGGCCTGGACGGAGGCGTGGAAGGCCCCCAGCAGCGCGTGGTTGCGGACATCCCCGACGAAGAGGCTCCCGCCGGGGGCCAGGAGGCCCAGGGCCCCCTCCAGCACCCTCTGGAGGTAGTCTGCGTTGGGGAAGTACTGGATCACCGAATTGATGACGATGGTGTCGAAGGAGGCGCCTTCGAGGCCCGAGAAATCGTCGGCGTTGCGGTGGAGGAGGCGGACGCCTGGAAGGGCCCGGTCCGCGAGCTTGGCCTGGAGCTTGTGCAGGGTCTCCTGCGAAAAGTCGGTGCCGACGTAGGCTTCGCAGTGGGGCGCCACCTGGAGCAGCAGGAGGCCCGAGCCGCAGCCGATTTCCAGGACCCGCCGGGGTTTCAGGGCCAGGATGCGGTCCACGGCCTCGGCCTGCCAGGCCCTCATCTCGGCTTCGGGGATGGGGCTGGCGTCGTAGCTGCTGTTCCAGCCGGCGAAGTCCGAGGTCCCGTCCCCTCCGGAGGACTGGGCGTAGGTGGTGTCGTAGATCTCCTTCCAGCGGGAGACCTGGGTGGCCTGCAGCTCCGCCAGGGCCTCCACCTGGTGGTCCTCCTGAACCGTGGCGTAGGCCACGAGGCGCCGGTCCCCGGGGCCGAATTCCTTCACCAGGACCAGGGCGTCCCGCACGCCGGGATGGTCCTGCATGCGCGCCTCGATCTCCCCCAGCTCGATCCGGTAGCCCCGGACCTTCACCTGAAAATCCATGCGCCCGAGGAATTCCAGGTTCCCGTCGGGCATCCAGCGGGCCAGGTCCCCGGTGCGGTACATCCGGCCCTCGGGGCGGAAGGGGTCCGCCACGAACTTCTCGGCGTTCAGCTCCGGGCGGTTGAGGTAGCCCATGGCCACGCCCACGCCGCCGATGTGGAGGTGCCCGCTCACACCCACCGGGCAGGGCCGCTCCTGGGCGTCGAGGACGTAGACCGACTGGTTCGCCAGGGCGCGGCCGTAGGGGATGCTCGTCCAGCGGGGGTTCGTGGCCAGGATGGGGTAGGACACGGACCAGATGGAGACCTCGGTGGCCCCGCCCAGGCTGTAGACGCGGGCGCGGGGGCAGAGGGCCCGGGCCTGCTCCGAAAGCCGGATGGCGATCCAGTCCCCGCTCAGCATCACCACGCGGATGGACTCGAAGGGGGGGACCTTCGCGTCCAAGGCCGCGTCCGCGAAGAGCTGGAGGAGAGCCGGCGCGGAGTTCCACACCGTCACCCCGGTGCGTCGGATGATCTCCTGCCACAAGCGGGGATCCGCCATGCGGGACGGAGGTGGGATCACGGTGGTGCCGCCCACGGCCAAGAGGCCGAAGATGTCGTAGACCGAGAGATCGAAGGAGAGGGAGGAGAGGGCCAGGACCGAGTCCCCCTCGCCCACGCCGAAGCGGGTGTTGATGTCCTGCAGCGTGTTGCAGGCGGCGGCGTGGCTGATCATCACCCCCTTGGGCCGCCCGGTGGAGCCCGAGGTGTAGATGACGTAGGCCAGCACGTCCGGGGCCGTGGCGCGGGAAGGATCCTCGTCCGATTCCCCCTCCCAGAGCCCGGCGTCGCGGTCCAGGCAGAGCAGGCGCGCCGAGGTTTCCGGCAGCTGGTCCAGGAGCCGCTCCTGGGTCAGAAGGATCGAGGCCTCGGTGTCCTCGAGCATGAAGGCGATGCGGTCCGCGGGATAGGCCGGATCCAGGGGCACGTAGGCCCCGCCGGCCTTCAGCACCGCGAGCAGGCCCACCACCATCTCGAGACTGCGCTCCACGCAGATGCCCACCAGGGCGCCGGGGGCCAGGCCCAGACCCTTCAGGTGGTGGGCCAGGCGATTGGCGCGCCGGTTCAGCTCCTCGTAGGTGAGGGAGAGATCCCCGAAGGCCAGGGCGCGGGCCTGGGGGCCGCGCCGGACCTGGGCCTCGAAGAGCTCGTGGATGCAGACGTTCTCCTGGAAGGCCTCGGCGGTGTCGTTCCAGGTCTCCACGAGGCGGAGGCGATCCGCTTCCGGAAGCACGTCCAGGCTCCGAATCGGGCGGGCGGGCGCCGTTTCCAGGGTCTCCACGATCCGCCGGAGGGCCAGCCCCATGCAGTCGCACAGGAGGGTGGGGTCGTAGGGGGTCTGCACCTGGGCCGAGAGGCGGAACCCCTCGCCGAGGTCGTCCACGGAGAAGGTCAGGGGATAGCTGGTGAAGTCCAGTTCCCTCAGCAGCTCGACGCCTTCCGGGACGTAGGAGGGGGTCTCCGGGCCCTCCTCCTGGCTGTGGCGGTAGTTGAACAGGGAGGAGAAGAGGGGGGCGGGCGCGGGAACGCCGCTGCAGCGCTGGGCGAGGACCAGCGACGCGTGCTCGTGGTGCATGAGCTCGGCCAGGAGCCCGTTGACCTGGCGGATGTTCGCCTCGAGGCCCTCCTCGCCGACCCGGACCCGGATGGGGAGGGTGTTGATGAAGAGGCCCATGGCGCGGTCCGCGCCCTCGCCTCCCTGCATGCGGCCGAAGAGGACCGTCCCGAACACGACGTCCTCGCGGCCGGAAACGCGCGCCAGCACCGCCGCCCACGCCGTGTGGAAGAGGCTGCCGGGGCTCACGCCCATCCGCCGCGCCTGGGCGCGCACCCGCCCTGCGAGCTCCCCATGGACGAACTGGACCGCCTCGCCCGTTTCCGACCCGCTGCCCTGCACGTCCACCAAGCCGAAGGGCAAGGTGGGCTGGTCCACGTCCCCCAGCATCCGCGTGAAAAAGGCCTCGTGCTCCTGCTTCGAGACCCCCATCCGGGCCTGGGCCACCAGGTTGCGGAAGGGCACCGGGGCGGGCAGTTCGCCCTCCCGGCCCGCCAGGTGCGCGTGGATCTCGATGCCCAGCACCTCGCCGGTGGTGTGGTCGTTGATCATGTGGTGGACGAAGTCCATGAGCAGCCACCGATCGCGGTCCGGGTCGCGGGCGACGACGCATCGCCGCAGGGGGGCCCGGCGCAGGTCGATCCGGACATGCCGGGGGTCGAACCTGGCGTAGAGCTGGTCGACGGGGTCCCCCGCCCCGGGGTCCAACCGGACCTCCTCCACCTGCAGCGGGGCCTTCCGCCACACCACCTGGACCGGCTCGGGAAGGCCCTCCCACAGCACCGCCGTGCGCAGGATGTCGTGGCGGTCGATGACGGCCTGCATGGCCCCCAGGTAGGCGTCCAGCCGGTCCCGGGTATCGAAGGCGAGCACCCCGCTGATGACGTAGGCGTCCACCTTGGACGACACCAGGTGATGGAACAGGATCCCCTCCTGGAGGGGCGCCAGCGGGTAGATGTCCTGCACGTTGGACGCGCCGCCCGGCACGGTGGCGACGATGCGGTCGATCTCCGCCTGGGAGAGCTCCACCAAGGAAAGCATGCCGGGGGTGATGACCGCCGGAGGGCACCACCACGCATCCCCGCCGTCCTCCCCGATGAGGTCCAGCAGGGCCGTCTTGTGGGCCCGCAGCGCCTGGATATGGCGGGGTTCCAAGCCCGCCTGGCCGCCCCGGAGGGAGAGCTCGCTTCCCTTCCGCCGGAGCTGGACCCCCATGGCCCCCAGTTCCGCAAGCAATTCCGCGAAAGTCATAGCGTAAACTCCCAGTCGATCGAGCTCGTCGCGGCCGTATTCGGGTCCGGAATGCGGTTCAGGGGCACTTCGATCAGGGCCGGTTTCGAGCCGACGGCGGAGGCCAGGCCCGCCAGGGTGGGCGTGGCGAACAGGGCGCGCACGCCCATGTGCAGGCCGTGCTGGCGCATCCGCTCGATCAGCGTGACCACCAGCAGGGAATGCCCTCCCAGTTCGAAGAAGTTGTCGTGGCGGCCGACCCGTTCCACCTTGAGGATGTCCGACCAGAGCTCCGCCAGCAGCGTTTCGACGCCCTCCTCCGGAGCCTCGTAGTCCCGCGCCGAGAACGCGCCGTCGTCGGGGGCGGGGAGGGCCTTCCGGTCCAGCTTCCCGTTGGGGGAGAGGGGAAGCGATTCGAGAAGCACGTAGGCCGCGGGGACCATGTGCTCGGGCAGTCCCTTCGCGAGATGGGCCCGCAGGGCCTCGGAGCTGAGGGCCTGCTCCGGCGCCTCGGCGGCCGCATCGCGGGTGCAGTAGGCCACCAGCCGCTTGTCCCCGGGACTGTCCTCGCGCGCGATCACCACCGCTTCGGCCACGCCCGGATGCTCGAGGAGCCGGGCCTCGATCTCCCCCAGCTCGATGCGGAAGCCCCGCACCTTCACCTGGAAGTCGTTGCGGCCCTGGTAGTCGATGGCCCCGTCCGGGAGCCATCGCCCCAGGTCCCCGGTCCTGTACATCCGAGCTCCGGGGGTTGGGGCGAAGGGGTCGGGCACGAAGCGCTCCGCGGTCAGCGCAGGCCGGTTGAGGTAGCCGCGGGCCACCTGCACGCCTCCGATGTGGATCTCCCCGGCCACGCCGACGGGCGCCGGCTCGCCCCGGGAGTCCAGGATGTACATCCGCGTATTGGCGATGGGGAAACCGATGGGGATGCTGCTCCTCGACTCGTCCGGGCGGCAGGTCCAGGCGGTCACGTCCACGGCGGCCTCGGTGGGGCCGTAGAGGTTGTGCAGGCCGATGCCCGGAAAGCGCTCGAGGAACTGCCGCGCGAGGCCGGCCGGCAGGGCCTCCCCGCTGCAGACCACCCGCGAGAGGCTGGGGCAGGCCCCCACGTCGGGATGGGAGAGGAAGGCCTGGAGCATGGAGGGGACGAAGTGCAGCGTGGTCACCCGCTCGCGCCGGATGGTCTCCGCCAGGTAGGCGGGGTCCTTGTGCCCTTCCGCTCGCGCCATCACCAGCCTGGAGCCCACGCAGAGGGGCCAGAAGAACTCCCACACCGAGACGTCGAAGCTGAAGGGGGTCTTCTGCAGGACCGCGTCCGAGGCCCCCAGCCCGTAGGCCTGCTGCATCCACTGGAGGCGGTTGACCACGGCGGCGTGTTCGTTCATCACGCCCTTGGGCGTCCCCGTGGAGCCCGAGGTGTAGATCACGTAGGCCAGGTGCCGGGGTCCGAGCCCCACGGAAGCGCCGTCGGGGTCGGTCTCCGGCGCGGCGGACCAGGCGTGAGAGGGGGCCCCCAGGTCCAGGATCGGCAGGGTTCCGACCGCGTCGCCGAAGAGCTCCTCCAGCCCTCCCTGGGTGAGCAGGGCCACCGGAGCGCTGTCCTCCAGCATGAACCTCAGGCGGTCGGCCGGATAGGACGGGTCCAGGGGCACGTAGGCGCCCCCGGCCTTCAGGATGGCGAGGAGGCCCACCACCATCTCCAGGCCGCGTTCGAGGCAGAGGGCCACCCGCAGGTCGGGCCCGACCCCCAGACCCCGCAGGTGGTGTGCCAGGCGGTTCGCCCGGGCGTTGAGCTCGGCGTAGCTGAGATCCGACCCCTCGTGGGTGACGGCCCCGGCCCCGGGGGTCCTGGCCGCCTGGGCCTCGAACAGCTCGTGGATGCAGAGCTGCCGCGGGAACTCGGCTTCGGTGGCGTTCCACGCGTGCAGCACTCGGTGGCGTTCGGACCCGGGGAGGACGTCCAGGCTTCGGAGCGCGGCGGAAGGACGGACCTCCAGGGCCTCCACCAGCCCGTCCAGGGCGGTGTGCATGAAGGCGCACACCCGCATCGGATCGACGGCCCGTTGGACCTGGGCCGTGAGCCGGAAGCCCTCGTCCTGGTCGTCCACGGAAAAAGTGAGCGGGTAGTTGGTCCTTTCCTCCCCGTGCAGCTCCTGGATGCCTTCCCACGCTCGGGCGGCCTCCTCCGAAAGGGGACGCGCCCCCTCCGCGTTGTGCCGGTAGTTGAGCAGGGCGGAAAAGAGGGGGGCCGGCGCCTGGACCGAGCTGCAGCGCTGGGCCAGGGCCAGCGACGCGTGCTCGTGGCGCATCAGGTCCGCCAGCAGGGCGTGGGTCCTTCGAAGGCTCGCCTCCACGCCCTCTTCGCCCACGCGGATCCGGATCGGAAGGGTGTTGATGAACAGGCCCATCACCCGGTCGGCGCCCCTGCCCCCCTGCATCCGGCCGAAGAGGAGGGTCCCGAAGACCACGTCGTCGCGTCCGCTCACCTTGGCCAGGACCTGGGCCCAGGCCAGGTGGAAGAGGCTCCCGGCGCTGACCCCCAGCGCGCGGGCCCGGCGCCGCAGGCGCCGGGCGAGGTCCGGATCCACCTGGAGGCTGGCCTCCACGATGTCCGATCCGTCCCCCTGGGTCCCCATCAACCCGAAGGGCGCCGTGGGCTCGTCCACGTCCCCCAGGAGGGTCTTGAAAAAGGCCTCGTGTTCGCCCTGCGTCACGCCCAGGCGGGCCTGGGCCACGAAGTTCCGGAAAGGAAGGGGCTCCTGGAGCTGGTCCCCTCGACCCGCCAGGATGGCCTGGATTTCCTCCTGCAGCACGTCCATGGTCGTGTGGTCGCCGGCGAGGTGGTGGTACAGGAGCAGGAGCAGCCACCGGTCCTGGGCGGCGTCGTGGGCGATGAAGGCCCGCAGCATGGGCGCGCCGCTCACGTCGATCCGGAAGTGCCGGGGGTCGAAGCGGGCGTAGAGCTGCTCGGCCATGTCCCCGGCGAGGGGGTCCAGGCCGATCTCCTCCACCGGCAGCTGTGCGCGGCGCAGCACCACCTGCACGGGCTCGGGCAGGCCCTCCCACAGGACCGCGGTGCGGAGGATGTCGTGCCGGTCGATGACGGCCTGCATCGCGTCCAGGTAGCGGGCCAGGCGCTCGCGGGTGTCGAAGCCGAAGAGGCCCGACAGAAGGTAGACGTCCCCCTCGTCGGCCATCATGTGGTGGAAGAGGATGCCTTCCTGCAGGGGCGCGAGGGGGTAGACGTCCTGGACGTTGGCGGCGCCACCCGGAACGGCCTGGCAGACCCGCTCCACCTCGTCCTGCGAAAGCTCCACCAGGGGGAGCATGTCCGGGGTGAGGGCGGCGCAGCCCGGCGGGATGAGGTTCCGCGGAATCTCGAGAGGGGCCTCCTGTTCCCCGGCGGCGGCCAGGTGGGCCACCGTGGGGGTCGCGAAGAGGGTGCGCACGCTCACATGGAAGCCCTCCTGCCGCATCCGGTCGAGGAGGCTGACCGCCAGCAGGGAATGCCCGCCCAGTTCGAAGAAGTTGTCGTTCCTCCCGACGCGCTCCAGCTTGAGCACCTGGGCCCAGATATCGGCCAGCTTCGTTTCGAGCTCGCCCCGGGGGGCTTCGTAGCCGCTTGACGCGTAGGATTCCGCCTCCGGGGCCGGCAGGGCCCGGCGGTCCAGCTTGCCGTTGGGCGTCATGGGCAGGGCGTCGAGGCGGAGGTAGGCCACCGGGACCATGTAGTCGGGCAGGCCTCCGGCCAGGTGGGCCCGGAGCGCCTCCGGGGACGGGTTCGCCTCCCCGACGACCGTGTAGTAGGCCACCAGCCGCGCCTCCCCGGGCTGGTCCTCCCGGGCCAGCACGACGGCCTCGCGCACGTCCCCGTGCCCGGAAAGCCGCGCCTCGATCTCCCCCAGCTCGATCCGGAATCCCCGCACCTTCACCTGGAAATCGTTGCGGCCCAGGAACTCGATGGTGCCGTCCGGGAGCCATCTTCCCAGGTCCCCGGTCCTGTACATCCGGGCGCCGCGCTCCGGGGAGAAGGGGTCCCGGAGGAAGCGTTCGGCGGTGAGTTCCGGGCGGTTGAGGTAGCCCCGGGCCACGCCCGCGCCGCCCACGTGCAGCTCCCCGGCCGCCCCAACGGGGACCGGCCGTCCTTGCGGATCCAGGATGTAGATCCGGGTGTTGGCGATGGGCTTCCCGATGTGGAGCACGCCGGAGGCGGGCCCCAGGTGGCCGGAGGTGGCCACCACCGTGGTTTCGGTCGGACCGTAGTTGTTGACCAGGCCGAAGGGCGGCGCCTGCCGCAGGCGATCGCCGCCGACGAGCAGGGTGCCCAGGCGGGGGTTGGAGATCCCCCGGGCGAAGGCGAACTCCGCGAGGGGCGTGGGCAGGAAGCAGGTATCCAGCTCCTGGGCCTCCCACCAGGCCAGGAGGCCCTCGGGGTCCTGGGCCACCCGGCGCGGAGGCAACAGCAGCGTGGCTCCCGCGAGGAGGGTGGGCCAGATCTCCCAGGCCGCCGCGTCGAATCCAGGACCCGCCACGCTGGAGGATCGATGCCCCTCCTTCAGGCCGAAGGCCTCCAGGTGCCAATGCACCAGGTTGGCCAAGTTGCGATGTTCCACCATCACGCCCTTGGGCGTTCCGGTGGAGCCGGACGTGTAGACCACGTAGGCGAGGTGGTTGGGGGCGAGACCGGAGGGCCCCAGGTTCGTGGCGGGCCTGTCCGCCCAGGCGGTCTCCGCGTCGAGGTCGAGGATGGGGAGGCCCGGATCCTGGTCCGCGAAAGTCCCCCGAAGGCCGGCTTGGGTGATCAGCGCCGCGGGCTTTGTGTCCCTCAGCAGGCCGTTCAGGCGCTCGGACGGGTGCGCCGGATCCAGGGGCACGTAGGCTCCCCCGGCCTTCAGGGCCGCCAGCCAGGCGATGACCAGCTCCGGGGACCTCTCCAGGCAGACCGCCACCCGTTCGTCGGGCCCCACCCCCAGCTCCCTGAGCCGATGGGCGAGCCGGTTCGCCCGGGCGTTCAACTCCCCGTAGGAGAGCTCCCGGTCCTCCTGCACCACGGCCAGGGCATCGGGTCTCCCGGCCGCGCGCGCTTCGAACCGTTCGTGGATGCACGTGTCCGCGGGGAACCCCGCGGCGCTTCGGTTCCATTCCTCCAGGACCTGGAGGCGCTCCTCCGGGGGAAGCACGTCGAGGCTTCCGACCGGCGAGCCGGGCGCCCCGCCCAGGGCTTCCACGAGAGCTTCGAGGGCGGTGCGCATGAGCCCGCACACGCGCATGGGATCGACCGGCGTCTGGATCTGGGCGGTGAGCTCGAATCCTTCCCCGGAATCGTCCACGGAGAGGGTGAAGGGGTAATTCGTCCGCTCCTCGCTGTGGAGGTCCTCGATTCCCGCGATGGCCTGCCTGGGGTCGGAGGGGCTCGCCCCATGGCGGTAGTTGAGGAGGGCGGAGAAGAGGGGCGAAGGGGACAGGACCGCGCTGCAGCGCTGGGCCAAGGCCAGGGGCGCGTGCTCGTGGTGCATGATGTCCGCGAGCAGGGCGTGGGTCCGGTGGACGCTTTCCTCCACGCCCTCGTCGCCCACCCGGATCCGCATGGGCAGGGTATTGATGAACAGGCCCATGCCGCGGTCCGAGCCTTCGCCGGCCTGCATGCGCCCGAACAGGACGGTGCCGAACACCACGTCCGCCCGCCCCGAAACCCTGGCCAGGACCAGCGCCCAGGCCAGGTGGCAGATGCTGGCGGCGCTGACCCCGAGCCGCCGGGCCTGCGTCCGCAGGCACCGGGCGAGTTCCGCGTCGAGATGGAGGCTGGCTTCACGGATCCGGGACCCGTCGCCCCACAC
>CAYSXG010000063.1:0-10434 GCA_964434895.1 uncultured Solibacteraceae bacterium
TCTTCCTGGCCAAGGAGGCCGCCGAGGCCGCGAGCCGCGCCAAGAGCGAGTTCCTGGCCACCATGAGCCACGAGATCCGCACGCCCATGAACGCCATCATCGGCATGAACTACCTGCTCCAGCAGAGCACCCTGGACGAGGACCAGCGCCAGCTGGCGGAGACCGTGGGCAGGAGCGCCCAGAGCCTCATGAGCATCCTGAACGACATCCTGGACCTCTCCAAGATCGAGGCGGGGCAGATGGACCTGGAGAGCGTCCCCTTCGAGGTCCGGGAGGTCCTGGAGGACGTGCGCAACCTCCTGGGCATCGCGGCCCAGGAAAAGGGGTTGGCCCTGTACCTCCGCATCGGGGACGAGGTGCCGGAACAGGTGCTGGGGGACCCCATGAGGCTGCGCCAGGTGCTCCTGAACCTGGTGGGGAACTCCCTGAAATTCACCCGCCGGGGCGGGGTCCGCATCGAAGTGGGCCGGGGCGTGGACCCCGACGGCTTCCCCTGCCTGCGGGTGGCGGTGGTGGATACGGGGATTGGGATCCCCTCGGACAAGCTGGGGATCCTTTTCGAGAAGTTCACCCAGGCGGACGCCTCCATCACCCGGCGCTTCGGGGGCACGGGCCTGGGCCTGGCCATCTCCCAGCAGCTCGTGGGGCTCATGGGGGGAACCCTGGCGGTGAGCAGCGAGGAGGGAATGGGCTCCACCTTCTCCTTCACCCTGCCCCTCCAGAGCCCCGAGGACCCCGACGACGTCATCAACCTCGAGCGCATGCGGGTGCTCCTCTTCGCCCCTTCGGGCGCCCCGGCCTTCCGCCGCCCCATGTCCCGCTGGAGGGCCCGGGTGGACCTGGTGAAGGACGTGGCCACCGCCTGGGCCCGCCTCCGGGAGGGCCACCTGGCCCAGCGGCCCTACCACCTGGTGGCCGTGGAGGAGGCCGAGGGGCTGGGTCCGCGCTTCCTGTCGGACCTCCACGTGGAGGGGCTGGCGACGGGGACCCTGCTGCTGGGGCTTGGGATCCAGGCCCCCGACGGGGTGCCCGTCCACGTCCTGCCCTATCCCCCGGATCACCTGGTCCTGCTGGACCTGCTCATCGACACCCTGCCCGGGACGGGGTGAGCCCGTCTCTTGCGGCTTTGCGCGGGGACTCCGCCGTTGGACACTGGGGGGATGGACGAGCGCGAGGAGCCTTCCCTGATTCCCGGCCAGCGGGCCGGCGCCTGGGTGCGGGAGCACCGCTGGGTGATCCTCTACGCCTTGCTGCTGCTGGCGGTCCTGCCCATGCGGGACCTCTGGTCCCCGGACGAGCCGGACTTCGCCCAGTGCGTCCGGGAGATGAGGGAGCGGGGGAGTTGGCTGCTGCCCTACCTGAACGGCCTGCCCTACGACGAGAAGCCCATCCTGTTCTACTGGCTCATGAAGGCCTGCGCCGTCGGCGGGGACTGGCTCACGGGGGGACGGGGCTTCGACCACGGCGTGGCCGCCTGGGCCCTGCGCCTGCCCTCGGTGGTGGGCAGCGTGGCCTTCCTCTACGGCTTCCGGCGCTGGGCCGCGCGCTTTTTGCAGGCGGACGTGGCGGACCTGGGAGTCCTCGTCCTCGCCTCCACCCCCCTCTGGTTCTGGCAGTCGCAGTTCATCCAGATCGACCTGGTCTTCGCGGCCCTCCTGGCCTGGGCCTGGCTCTGCTGGCTGGGGGGCTACCTGCTGAAGCGGGGCCTGGCCCCCGAAGGCGCCGGGCAGGCGGGCCCCTGGTTCCTCCAGGCCTACGGGGCCCTGGGCCTGGCCTTCCTGGCCAAGGGCCCCCTGGCCCTGGTGCTTTCGATCCTGGTGCTCGCGGCCTTCCTGGCCTGGCAGCGGGACGGGCGGATCCTGCGGGAGATGGCGTTGGGCCGGGGCCTCCTCATCCTCGTCGCCCTCGCCGCCTCCTGGTACCTGCCCGCGGCCCTGAAGGGGGGCCGGGACTACGCCTACGCCCTCGTCGTGCACCAGAACTTCGAAAGGGCCACCAAGGCCTGGGACCACGTGCAGCCCTTCTGGAAGTACGGGGAGTACGTGGCGTCGGACTTCTTCCCCTGGGTGCTCCTGCTGCCGGCCCTGGGCCTCTACCTGAAGGGCAGCGGGGCCCTGAAGTCCCCGGCGGCCCGCTTCATGGTCCTGGCCTTCGCCGTGCCCTTCCTCTTCCTGAGCTGGGTGCAGAGCAAGCAGGGCAAGTACCTGCTCATGGGCTACCCCTTCCTGGCCCTGCTGATGGCGGGCCTGCTGCAGCCCGTGACGGTGGAGGGGGTGAGCCTCTCCCGCATCCGCCGCCTCGGGGGCCTGCTGGGGGCGGGGCTCTGGATCCTGACCCTGGCCCTCCTCGCCGCGGCCTTCCTCCACGCCGGCGGGGCCGCCGTCCAGGCCAAGCTCCGCCCCTTCCTGGGGCCCCTGCGCCTCATGGCCGGCCTCGCCTTCTTCGGCGCCCTTTCCGTCACCGTGCGGGCCGCCGTGGGGGAGGGCCGCTTCCTGGTGCGGGAGACGGCCCTGACCCTGGGCCTGGTCTACCTCGTGGCGGGCACCTGGGGCTTCCGGATCCTGGACCCGGCCAAGAACTACCGGGCCTGGACCCGGGCCGTGGCGCCCCTGCTGGAGGGCCGCCGGGTCTATTTCTGGCAGACCATCCGCAGCGGGACCATGGTCTACACCGACCATCGGATGCCCGAGCTGCACCGCGCAGAGGAGCTGCTGGAGCGCCTGGGGCCCGAGGATCGCCTGGTGGCGGGACGCCGGGAATGGGACGAGGACAACTGGGGCATGGACCCGCAGCTGCGGGCCCGCTTCGATCTGCTGCTGGAGGTCCCGGTGGGCGGCGGCCAATTCTTGGTGCTGCGGCGGGCGCGATGAACGAATTCTCCGAGGTGCTTCCATGAATCCCAACCTGAAGGCCATCCCCCTGATCCTGGTGGGCGTGCTGCTCAACGCGGGGGCGCAGATCTGCCTGAAGAAGGGGCTCCATGCGGCCGGGGGCATGAACCTCGCCCAGGGCCTCGCCACCATGCTGGTGCGGGTCCTGCTCCAGCCCTGGGTGCTGGCGGGTCTGGCCTGCTACGCCGTGAGCGTGGTGGTGTGGCTGGGGGCCCTCTCCCTGGTGGAGGTGAATTTCGCCTACCCCTTCCTGGCCCTAGGTTTCATCGCCAACGCCCTCATGGCCCGGGCCTTCCTCGGAGAGCAGATCCCTCCCCTGCGCTGGGTGGCCCTGGCCATCATCGTGGCGGGGGTGGGCCTCCAGGCCTGGACGGGCAGGTGATGGCCCTTCGCGACCATCATTCGCGTTCCCGTTTTATGCCTGCGATAGGTCCCGCCTCCGCCTGATCGCGGGTCCCTACGAGTTGGTACTTGGCAGGGACCCCTCTCGGGGCCGAAGGTCCCGTCACGTTCGGGGCTCCGGAGTCCTCATACTGGGGAACCTTCCCGGGAGCCCCCATGATCCACCGAAGCCCCCAGCCGCTGCCCCGGCTCCCGGAAGGGCCCCTCACGGAGCTGGTGCTGCGCCGGGCCCGGGACCTGCCCTCCAAGGCCGCCCTGGTGGACGTCGGGAGCGGGAGGAGCCTCGGTTTCGGGGCCCTGGCCGAGGCCGTGGAGCGGGTGGCCGCGGGCCTTGGGGCCCGGGGCTTCCGGAAGGGGGACGTCCTGGGCCTGGCCTGCCCCAACGGCGCGGAATTCGTGCTGGCCTTCCACGGGGCCCTGCGCCTGGGGGGGGCCGTGACGCCCCTGAACCCGGTCTACACCGCCTCGGAGATGGCCCACCAGCTCCGGGACGCCGGGGCCCGCTTCCTCCTGGCCGGGGGGGCCATCCTCGACAAGGCCCGGGAGGTGGCGGTGGCGGCGGGGATCCAGGAGCTCTTCGTGATCGGGGAGGGGGAGGGCGCCACCCCCTTCGCCGCCCTGGAGGCGGGTTCCTCCCCCCTGCCGGAGGTGGAGCTGGACCCCGCCTCGCATCCGGCGGCCCTGCCCTATTCCAGCGGCACCACGGGCCTGCCCAAGGGGGTCCTGCTCAGCCACCGGAACCTGGCCGTGAACGTGCTCCAGAGCGCCGCCCTGGGCCTGGAGGAATCGGACGTGGTGCTGGGCGTCCTGCCCCTCTTCCACATCTTCGGCCTCAACGTGGCCATGAACACCACCCTGGCCACGGGGGCCACCTTGGTGCTGATGCCGCGCTTCGAGCTGGAGGAGTGCCTGGCGGTCCTGGAGAGGCACCGGGTCACCTACGCCTTCCTGGTCCCCCCCATCCTGCTGGCCTTGGCCAAGCACCCCGCCGTGGCCCGTTACGACCTCTCCGCCCTGCGCTGCATCCTGAGCGGGGCGGCCCCCCTGGGTGAGGACCTGGCCCGGGAGGTGGAGGCGCGCCTGGGCTGCCGCGTCCGCCAGGGCTACGGCCTCACGGAGACGAGCCCGGTGCTGCTGGTGGCGCCGGAGGACGGCAGCGCCCCCCGGGCTTCGGTGGGCCGCCTGGTGGGGGGCACCGAGGCCCTCGTCGTGGACCCGGAGGCCGGGACGGTCCTGGGGCCCGGCCAGCCCGGGGAGCTGTGGGTGCGGGGCCCCCAGGTCATGGGGGGCTACCTGAACCGCCCCGAGGAAACCGCCCAGGCCCTGGACGCCGAGGGGTGGTTCCACACGGGGGACATCGCCTACGCCGACGAGACCGGGCACTTCTTCGTGGTGGACCGGCTCAAGGAGCTCATCAAGGTGAAGGGCATGCAGGTGGCCCCGGCGGAGCTGGAGGCCCTGCTGCTCAGCCACGGGGCCGTGGCGGACGCGGCGGTGATCCCCTCCCCGGATCCCCGGGCCGGCGAGATCCCCAAGGCCTTCGTGGTGCTCCGGCCCGGCTGTGAGGCCACCGCCGAGGAGCTCATGGCCTTCGTGGCCGAGCGGGTGGCCCCCCACAAGCGCATCCGGGCCCTGGACTTCACGGAACCCCGTCATCTTCCCCCCCCGGGAAGGCCGCGGCGGGGGCGTGTGGGGCCCGGGAAAGGGGGGGCCGCCGGCAGGGGCGGCCCCTGGCGGAAGTTAAGATTTCACCCGCCAGGGGCCACTTGGGGCCGCGGGCCTGGGCTGGCTGGAGGGCGTCAGAGAAGGCCCGCAGTTCCTCCAGCGGGGCGGCCCGGTCCGGGACCCCCGGTCCGACTTCGATCGGTCGGCCAGGCGGCGGAAGTGGTCCGCCCCCGCGTGCGCGTCGTGCCACGCCGCGGAGATCCCGAGGTAATAGGCGACGCTCATGGGGCCCCAGGGGGCGATGACCCAGGGTGACCCGAAAGGCTCGGGATTGACCCAACGGATTTCGGGAGGGCACCACCCGTTTCGTCGGGGGCTTCGGGGGACCTGGGCCACGGAGAGGAAGCCCTTGGACCTGGGGCCTTTGAGGGTGGGCCCGCTTCCACCGGAAGGGTCGGAGGGGTAGGGTGGGGGAATGGCCCCGTGCCGGTCTTCCCGCTCCCTTCCCTGGAGCGGGAGGGCCGGCCATTTTCCAAGACAACCTGTTTGTATTGACCGGGGCCTTTCGTGAAGGCCCAAAGGCGGGGCCCCCGCCGTCGTGCGCCCAAGCCCCCGAGGACCCCCGGGGAGCGCCTCTGGGCGGCCCGGGAACACGCGGGCCTGACCCAGGCGGAGCTCGGGCGGCGGATCGGGTTGGGGCAGGCGGCGGTCTCCGCCTGGGAGAAGGAGGAGTCCCAGCCCCGGGAGAGCCTGTGGCCCCTGCTGGAAAAGGCGCTGGGCCAGTCCCGGAGGGCCCTGCAGGAGGGGATCGATTTCCGCCTTCCGGAGGAGGGCCGGGTGGCGGAGGGGATGGGCGCCGCCCCCCTGGACCTGCCCCCCTGGCCCCCGGGGGCCCAGGTGGTGCAATTGGCCTCCCTGGGTCTGGCCCAGGAGGCCCTTTCGGAGTCCAGCGCCGTCAAGCGGCTGCGGGAGGCGATCCGCGGCGGCCGCCCCGTGTGGCTGATCCTGGGCTGAGGGCGCGCCCCGGGCGGCGGGATTAGGATGTCCCTGGGGGCGAAGGTGGACGTCGAGGAGGCCGGGAGGACGGAGGAAGGGGGGGCCCCCTGGGAGGGGCGGCGCATCGCCCACCTGGACATGGATGCCTTCTACGCTTCCGTGGAGCTGCTGCGCCGTCCGGAGCTGCGGGGGCGGCCGGTGGTCATCGGGGGGCGCTCGCGGGCCCGATCCGAGGAGGCCCTCCCGCGCCTGCGGACCTACGCGGGGCGAGGGGTCGTCACCACGGCCACCTACGAGGCCCGGGCCCTCGGGGTGCGTTCGGGCATGGGCCTCATGAAGGCCGCGGCCCTGGCCCCGGATGCGATCCTGCTGCCCTGCGACTTCGAGGCCTACGGGCGGGCCTCCCGGGCCTTCAAGGCCGCGGCGGCGGCCGTGGCGCCCCGCATCGAGGACCGGGGCATCGACGAGATCTACCTGGACCTCACGGAGGTGGAGGGGGGAGCCTTCGACCTGGGACGGCGCCTCCAGGCGGCGGTGCGGGAGGCCACGGGGCTCAGCTGCTCCATCGGCGTCACGCCCAACAAGCTCCTGTCCAAGCTCGCCTCCGAGCTCCAGAAGCCCGGCGGCCTCACGGTGCTTCGGATGGAGGACCTCCCGACGCGGATCTGGCCCCTCCCTCCGGGGGCCATCAACGGCATCGGCCCCAAGGCCTGCGCGAAACTCGAAGCCCTGGGCCTGCGCAGCATCGGGGATTTGGCCGGGGCCGATCCGGGGGAGCTGGTCCGCCACTTCGGTCCCGGCTACGGCGCCTGGTTGTGGCAGGCCGCCCACGGCCAGGACGAGCGACCGCTGGTGATCGCCCGGGAACCCAAGTCCCTCAGCCGGGAGACCACCTTCGAGCGGGACCTCCATCCCCGCCAGGACCGTGAAGCGCTTTCGCAGATCCTGCTGGACCTCTGCGAAGGCCTGGCCGGGGACCTCGCCCGCAAGGGCTGCTGGGCCCGGACCGTGGGCATCAAGCTGCGCTACGACGACTTCCGCACCCTCACACGGGACCTGACCCTGGAATCGGCGGTCCAGGGGGCCGAGGCCCTGCGAGAGGCGGCCCGCTCCTGCCTGCGCCGCGTGCCCCTGGACCGCCGCCTGCGCCTCCTGGGCCTGCGGGCCTCCTCCCTGGCTCCCGAGGCCCCGAAGCCCGGCCCTCCGGCGGTGCTGGAGCCTCCGCTGCCCTTCCCGGAGGCCCCGGAAGGATCGAAGCTTCCCTGAGCAGAAGCAGGTGCTCTGCGTGAAGGGCGGAGTGCCGGTTTAGAGGGTGTCCAGGCTGATGTAGTCCGCGGGCACGCGCATGTGCTTGTAGGTGCTGCGGCCCGCCTGGGGGTCGTCCTTGTCCACGGAGACCCAGAGGGCCTCGCAGCCGGAGCTGGTGAGGGTGGCCACCAGGTAGCCGTGGCGGTCCCCGTCGAAGAACTTCAGGTGGGGGTTGTTGAGGATCACCGCGTCCTGGGTCAGGACGTCGAGGACCACGTCCAGGTCCGGGTGCTGGCCCTGGATCTTGAGGGCGTTGTAGAGCAGGTCCTTGAGGCTGGCGCTGGTGACGCTGGGGGTCATCAGCTCCACGCCCACCAGGTTGTCCGGGGCCCAGGTGTTGAAGGGGTTCCAGTAGTCCACCTTCATGTAGCCCGCCAGGGAGGTGTGCAGGTCCCCGGTGAAGGTGATGAGGTTGCGCACCCCGGCTCCCTTGAAGGTCTTCATGAGGTCGTCCCGCTCGGCGCGGTAGCCGTCCCAGGCGTCCAGGTCGAAGAAGATCTCCAGGTACTCCATCGCGCCGGCCTTGAGCACGCCGGAGTAGACCGGGTTGCCCCAGAGCTTCCACTGGGCCTGGCTGCCCAGGATCCCGTAGCGCAGCCATTCCCGCTGCTCGGGCCCCAGCATGGTGCGGCCGGGGTCGTCCAGGGCTGGGCTGTCCCCGCCGGCGTAGCGCTGGCCCACCATGCCCTCCCCGTTGGGGTGGGGGGAGCGGTGGCTGCGGCCCTCGGTCATGAAGAGCTCCGCCAGGCTCCCGAAGCGGAAGGAGCGGTGGATGCTGAAGTAGCTGTGGGGGTGGGCCGAGGCCTCGTTCACCTGGAGGCGGGCGGGGACGTACTCGGACCAGGCCCGCATGGAGTCCAGCTTCAGGCGGCGCAGGGCGGCGGGGTCCGCGCCGGCCTTGGTGAGGGGGTGGTCCGGGGCGCCGCAGGTGTCCAGGTCGTAGTTCCAGTAGCAGTCGTTGGCGGTCTCGTGGTCGTCCCAGGTGTGGATGAAGGTGTGGCGGGCCAGGGCCTCCTGGAGGTTGGCGTCCGCGCGGTAGGCGCGGTAGAGGGCCCGGTAGTCCGTGAGGTCCATGGCCGCGGGCTGCTTGGAGGGCAGGACGAGGCGGCGGTCCGGGAAGGGCAGGCTCTGGAAGGAGGGATCGCCGGCGGTCTCGTAGATGTAGTCGCCCATGTGGAGGACGAAGTGGAGGTCCTCCTGGGCCAGGTGGTGGAAGGCCCGGTAGTAGCCGTTGGTGTAGTCCTGGCAGGTGACGATTCCCAGGCGGAGGCTGGAGAGGTTGGCGCCGGGGGTGGGCAGGGTGCGGCAGCGGCCCACGGTGCTGGCCACCTGCGCGTGGATGAAGCGGTAGTAGTAGAAGCGGTCGGGCTGGAGGTGGCCCGCGAGGTCCACCTTCACCGTGTAGTCCCGGTAGGGGCCGACGTTCTGGGGCTGCACGAGGCCGCGGTAGACGGTGCTCAGGAAGCGGGCGTCCGTGGCCACCTCGAAGGCCAGGGGCTGGTCGCTGTGGAAGGCCGCGGGGTTCACCCGCGTCCACAGGACCACGCCGTCCGGGGTGGGATCCCCGGAGGCCACGCCGAGGTCGAAGACCGTCAGGGGGGCCGTGGCGCTGTTGAAGCGGAACCAGCGGGCGTCGTCGCTGGAGAGCGTGGTTCCCCCCTTGAGCACGAAGGGGGTCATGAGGCCGATGCCGGCCAGGCGCAGGATATCCCGACGATTGAAGTGGGCCATGGGACGAGCTCCGGAGGGTTTTCCGGAGTATGCCGGGCCCGCGTCAAGGGGCGGCGACGGCCCCGTGGGCGGCGTGTGAATTCGACGTCAAGATCGCTCGTGCCAGGCCCGCTCCAGGCCCTCCCGGTCCTCGGGGTGGGCGATGCCGATGAGGGCGCGGGCGCGCTCGTGGAGCGTCTTGCCCGCCAGGTCCGCCACCCCGTACTCGGTGACCACGAGGTGGACGTGGGCCCGCGTGGTGACCACGCCGGCGCCAGGCCGGAGCTGGGGCACCAGGCGCGGCTTGCCCTGCTTGGTGCGGCTGGGCAGCGCGATGATGGGCTTGCCCCCGGGGGAGAGGGAGGCGCCGCGGATGAAGTCCATCTGACCCCCCACGCCGCTGATGATGTGGCTTCCGATGGAGTCGGCGCAGACCTGGCCCGTGAGGTCCACCTCCACCGCGGAGTTGATGGCGGTCACCTTGGGGTTCCGGGCGATGATGGAGGGGTTGTTGACGTAGGCGATGTCCAGCAGCACCGCGGCCGGGTTGTCGTCCAGGAAGTCGTAGAGGGCCCGGGACCCGACGACGAAGCCCGCGATGGTCTTGCCCGGGTGCACCTTCTTCAGGCTGTTGTCCACGGCCCCGCTGCGCAGGAGGGCCAGGGCCCCGTCGCTCCACATCTCGGTGTGGATGCCCAGGTGCCTGTGGTGGTGGAGGGAGGCGAGCACCGCGTCGGGAATGGCCCCGATGCCCATCTGCAGGGTGGCGCCGTCCTCCACCAGGGCCGCCGCGTGGCGGCCGATGGCCTCCTCCACCACGCCGATGGCGCTGGAGGGGGATTCCGGGATCTCCTCCCCGACCTCCACCCAGTGATGGATCTGGTCGATGTGGACGAAGCCGTCGCCGTGCACCCGGGGCATGCGGGGGTTCACCTGGGCGATGACGAGGCGGGCCGAGTCCCCGGGCGGCCGGGGCCCGGCCCCGGGGGTGCCCAGCGTGCAGTAGCCGTGGGCGTCCGGGGGGGAGACGTGGAGCAGGGCCACGTCCGGGGCCCGGCGGCCCGAGCGGAAGAGGGCGGGGATCTCCGACAGGAAGCAGGGGAGGTAGTCCACCCGCTCGCTGCCCACCCGGGACCTCAGGTTGTGGCCCACGAAGAGGTTGGTGACGCGGAAGGAGGCCGCGTGGGCCTCGTCCGCGTAGGCGGCGGGCCCCAGGGTGTGGAGGTGCATGAGCTCCACGTCCCGCAGCTCCGGGGCCCGCCGGACCAGGGCCTCCAGCAGGGCCCCGGGGGTGGCGGCCCCCCCGTGGACGAAGACCCGCTCCCGGGAGCGGACGGCGGTAACGGCGCTGAGGGCGTCGGCGTGGCGGGGCATGGGGCACCTCGGCCACCAACCTAGGCCCGGGGGCCTGATACCAATTTGCCATCAATGATTAAGTTTTGAATATCCAAAGTCGCAGAGG
>CAYSXG010000064.1:0-10424 GCA_964434895.1 uncultured Solibacteraceae bacterium
CCCTCGGCGTGCCCCTGGCCCAGGAGTTGGGGACGGAGCTCAAGGCCCTGAACCTGGCCTGGAACCCCGGCCTGGGGGCCTTCCTGAGGCGCATGGTGGTGGGCCTTCTCAAAAAGCAGGCGGGGACGAGTTAGACCTCCGCATCCCTGGCGGGGACCGAAGCCCCCGGGGCAGAATCGAGGTTTAGGAAACCCCCATGCACGTTCCTTCGGATCCCCCCTTGAGCGATGGTTGGGACGAGGAGGCGTGGGGGAGGATGCTGGCCCCGGGGGAGGCCAGGAGGCCCACCCCCGCCGAACGGGCCTTTGTGGATTGGGGCCGCCGGGAGGCCCGCCTCCGCCGGGCCTGGGAGGAGCTGCCTTCGCAGGGGCCACGGGTCCATCGCGAGGGATTCCTGGAGCTGGGGGAGGGAAGGGAGGCGCTGCTGGGCGTGGCGACCCGTGCCGGAGGGGAGGCCCGCCTGCGGGTGGTGGCTCGAGGGGGGCGGGTGCTGACATCCACGGTGTGGGCGGATCCGGCGAGCGGGGCCGACCTGGCACTTGCTCTGGGTCTGGCGGAGGGGAGGGCCCCTTCTCCCTCTCCGCAGGCCGGGGACGTGTTGGTCCTGCTGGGGGCCCGCACTGGGAGGGAGGGCCTGGCCCTGGACTCCGAAGTCGCCCCCTGGCCGCGCGGCCCCTTTTTCGATGAGCGGGTGGAGGAGGCCGCCCGGAGGTTGGGGGCCTCGATCCGGGTCGGCGACTTGGAGCCCCTGGGGAGGGGGGGGCTGGCGGCGGCCCTGTGGGAGTGGCTCCGGGAAGGCAGCCTGGGCCTGCGCCTGGACCTGGACCAGGCGCCCCTCCGGGAGGCGCCCTTGGAGGCCTGGGAGATCCTTCGCTCCGAGTCCAGGGCCCGCCTCCTGGTCCGGACGGGGGCCGACGGGGTCGGCCAGGTTCTGGCCGAGGCCCGGAAATGGGGGCTGGAGGCGGGGCGGTTGGGGGAGTTCACGGCCGAGGCCCGCCTTGTGGCCACCTGGGGGGGAGGAAGAGCCCTGGATCTTCCACTGCGTGGGCTGGAAGGTCTTGTAGGGACCGGCGGGGCCGCCCCGGAACGAGGCGAGGCCGACCCCTCCCTGCCCCCGGACTTGGGGGAGGAGGAGGTGGAGGATATCCTGCGCCGCTTCTTGGCCCATCTGCGCTTCGGGGGTGAGCGGGGGTGGGGGAACGAGGAATCGGTGCCCCCCTTCCTGCTTTCGGAGGAGGAGGGGGAGGCCGGAATGGCTTTGCTCCTTCGCGGCGGGGGGGCCCCCCGGCTCAGGGACGGAGATCCTTATTGGGCCGCCGCCGGCGGGGTGGCGGATCTATGTCGTCGGCTCAGCTGCGAGGGGGCGGAGCCCGCCGGGATCGCGGTGCTGCTGGATCCGGCCTCCGTCGGGGAGCCCTCGGAACTCGAGTCGGCGGTGCTTGGGATCCGGCAGGCCTGCCTGGCCCTGGAAGTTCCCGTCCTGGCCCGCGGGATCGGTCCCGGACCGGGCCTGGTCCTGGGGGGAGTGGGGCTGGTGGAGGATTGGGCTCCGCCGGTGGACGTGGAGGCTCCGGACGCCACGGCCCTGGCCAAGGCGGGCAACCGCACCTGCGGCGCGGCCTTCCGGGCCCCCTACGACGCCATCTTCCTGCTGGGCCGGAACCGGGATGGACTGGGGGGAAGCGCCTACCTAGCTTTCCGCGGGGGTGCGCCGGCCGGCCCCGGTCCGGAGCTCTTCCTCGACGAGGAATTCCGGCTCCAGGCCTGCCTTCGGGAGGGGGTCCGCCTGGGCCTGATCCGCAGCGCCCGCCCCGTGGAGGCGGGGGGACTCCTGGTGGCCGTGCTGGCCAGCGCCGCCCAGGCCTCCATGGGATGCCAGCTCCTGCTGGAGCGTCGGGGCCTGCGTCGGGATGATCTCCTCTTCGGGGAAGGTCCGGGCCGCGTGGTGGTGAGCCTGCGCCCGGACGGGGAGGGGGCCCTCCGATCCCTCTGCGAAACCCACGGCCTCCCCTTCGCGAAGATCGGCGTGGCGGGGGGCCGACGCATCGCCGTGGCCCTGGATGGGCAGCCGCTCTGGGACGCGGAGATCGCGGAGCTGGAGGGAAAGGGCGACCGTCCTTAGCCCTTCCGGAGTATGCTCCTGGCAGCCACGAGCCCGTCATGCCCGACACTTTTCCTCGACGCGACTTCCTGCGATGGGGCCTCGCCTCCGGCCTTTGCGCCGCAGGAACGAAGGGCTTCGGGGCGGGCCCTCGGGCCTTTCCCCTGGAGGAGGCCACGGTGGAGCGGTTGAGAGGGGCCCTGGACGCCGGGGACCTTTCGGCGGTCTCCCTGGCGGCGGCCTACCTTCGGCGTGTGCGGGACCTGGATCGGGCGGGGCCCAGGCTGCATTCGGTGATCGAAACGAACCCGGAGGCTTTGCGCCTCGCGGCGGCCCTGGACGCGGAAAGAAGGCCCCGAGGCCCCCTGCACGGGATCCCCGTGCTGGTGAAGGACAACCTCGACACCGCCGACCGCATGAGCACCACCGCGGGGTCCTGGGCCCTGGCGGAGGCCCCGCCCCCCCGGGAGGACGCCTTCGTGGTGGGGAAGCTGCGCCGGGCCGGGGCCCTCCTCCTGGGGAAGACCAATCTCAGCGAATGGGCGAATTTCCGGTCCACCCGCAGCACCAGCGGCTGGAGCGGCCGGGGGGGCCTCACCCTCAATCCCTACGCCCTCGACCGCAATCCCTCCGGCTCCAGCTCCGGTTCGGCCGTGGCGGTGGCCGCCAACCTCTGCCCCCTGGCGGTGGGCACGGAGACCGACGGCTCCATCACCAGCCCCGCGGCGGCCTGCGGCATCGTGGGCTTGAAACCCACCGTGGGCCTCCTGTCCCGCTCGGGGATCATCCCCATCTCGGCGACCCAGGATACGGCCGGGCCCATGGCCCGGACCGTGCGGGACGCGGCCCTGCTCCTGGGGGTCCTGGCGGGGGAGGATCCCCGGGATCCCGCCACCCTCGGCGCAGCTCCCCGCATTTCCCAGGACTACACCCGCTTCCTGGATCCCCAGGGCCTTCGCGGGGCGAGGCTGGGGGTGGTCCGGAACCTCTTCGGCTCCCAGCCGGAGGTGAACGTCCTCGCCCAGGCCTGCCTGGACCGCATCCGGGGGGCCGGGGCGGAGCTGGTGGACGTGGAGCTGTCCACCTCGGCCTACGAGGGGGCCGAGATGGACGTGCTCCTCTTTGAGTTCAAGGCCGGTCTCGACGCCTACCTGGCCCGCCGGGGCGGGGCGGTGGCGGGGCTGGCGGACCTCATCGCCTTCAACGAGCGCGAAAAGGGACGGGAGATGGCCCATTTCGGCCAGGAGATCCTCCTTCAGGCCCAGGCTAAGGGGCCCCTGACGGACGACGCCTACCTGAGGGCCCTGGAGACCTGCCGCCGCCTGAGCCGCGCCGAGGGCATCGATCGGGTCCTGGAGACCCACCGCCTGGACGCCCTGGTCTGTCCCACGGGGGGCCCCCCCTGGCTCACGGACTACCTCAACGGCGATCACTACGGGGCCAGCTGCACCACGCCGGCGGCGGTGGCGGGCTATCCCCACCTCACGGTGCCCGCGGGCTTCGTCCATGGGCTCCCGATCGGGTTCTCCTTCTTTGGGCGGGCCTGGAGCGAAGGGACCCTGCTGCGATTTGGCTATGACTTCGAGGGCCTGGTCCGGGCCCGCCGCCCCCCGCGCTTCCTTCGATCGGTCCCCCTCGACTCCTGAGTTTGCCTTGTGGAAGGGGAGGGTGGACCTATGTTGGGCGGTGCATCCACCCGAGGTTACCCATGCGACCCCTTCGGCCCCTCGCCCTCCTTCTGCTCCCGGCCTGCCTCCTGATGGCCGGGGACGCCAAGACCCAGGCCCCCAAGAGCAAGGGCTACGTGGGCTGCACGGATACCAAGCTCTTCCACAAGGGCAGCTGCGCCTACGTGAAGGAGATCGAGAAGGCGGGCACGAAGGTCACCTTCTCCAAGCGCTCCGAGGCCGTCCAGGCCGGCTACAAGCCCTGCACCGAATGCAAGCCTTGAGCCGATAAACGGTCCGTCGAACCGCGTTCCCCCGGGGCTCAGTCCTTTTTGGGGAACTGGCGCTCGTAGGCTTCCTGGGCGTATTCGCTGGGGGGGACGCCGAAGCGGCGCTTGAAGGCCCGGGTGAAGGCGCTGGCGTCGTAGAAACCCAGGATCTTGGCCACGTCGCTGGGCCGCTCCCCGTTGGCGAGGAGCTGCACGGCCCTCTGGAGGCGGCGCTCGATGAGGTACTGGTGCGGGGTGGTTCCCGTGGCCTCCCGGAAGAGGCGGATGAAGTGGTCGGGGGTGCAGCGGGCCATGGAGGCCAGTTCGGGCACACTGTTCTTGGAGCCCAGGTGGGCCTCCATGTGATCCAGCACCAGCTGTAGGGTGGAGCGGTTGAGACGGTAAGGGAAGCGGCTCCGGTCCTCCTTCTCCGAGAGGCGGGTCAGTTCCGCCCCCAGCAGGATCAGGAAGAGCTCCCGGGTCATGAGCTGCACGCCGTCCTGGTTGGTGAGCTCGCTGGTGAAGATGCTGAAGAGCTGCTTCAGGCTCTGGCTGCGCAGGATCGCGAAGGTCTGCTCCTGCCACTTTTTCGGGGGATGCTGCAAAGCCGAAAGCAGGGGCTCCGGAAAGGGGCCTTCCATCTGGATGGCGGTGAACCCGAAGGGGGTCCCGGCCTGGTGGCGCGCCAGGGTGTGGCCAAAGCCCGGAAGGAGCAGGGCCAGATCCCCCCGCCGGATGATGCCCTCTTCCCGATCCTCGTCCGTCAGCACGCGCACGGCGCTGCTCGGCAGGATGAGGGTCCAGGCGTCCCGGGAGGGGAGGGCCCGGGCGGGGACGGGGTCCTTCTTGAGCTGGACCAGCTTCAAGGGCCCGCTGACGTGGATTTGGAGATTGATGGATTCCGGATCGACCATGGGGGAGCTGGGAAAAAAGTTTAAACGGAACTGAAACTGACCAAGGCAGGATGACAGAAAACCCGAGGTTCGTTCATGTTTTTTTGCTGGGAATCTATCCTTCCTGTTTGGTTTTTTTCAGCTTCGGGGCCTCCAACGATGGGCGGCCAAGTCCAGGGTCCCGTCGGAGGCTACCTGGATCCCCTCCTCGCGAAGGCGTTCGATCTGCACCATGGCGCCCCACCATCGCCCGCGGCTGGGCACGTAGCCTTGTGCGTTGACCACCCGGTGCCAGGGAAGGGGGGTGCCCTCCGGAAGCCCCTTGAGGACCATGCCCACTTGGCGGGGCCGCCGGGGAAAGCCTGCCAGCAGGGCCACCTGGCCGTAGGTGGCGAGCCGCCCCTTGGGGATGCGCGACACTACCCGAAGCACCGCGTCCCGAAAGGCGGAGGCCTCCTCCATCACGGGTGCGAGTGGGTCTCGGGCCGGAGGGCCACGGGCATGCGGCCCAGGAACCCCGCCTCGTAGCTGTGCCAGTGATCCAGCCCCTCCTCGGGATGGGCCCAGCACCAATAGCCGTCGCCGGAATCGAAGTCCACGAGCCAGAGGCCCTTGACGTCCGCGCCGAGTTCCCGCACGGCCTCGGCCCAGGATTCGACGAGGGACTGGAGGCGCTCCCGCAGCTCCTCGGTCCGTTCGGAGTCCTGCTCCTCTTCGGCCTCGTGGAGCTCCTGGGCGAGGCTTTCGGCCAGCTGGAACACCGGGTCCGTGAGGGCCCGAATCCGAGGCATGAGGGCCCGGGCCTCTTCCAGCGTGAAAATGCGGGCCATGAACCCCTCCCCTCCCTCATCATAATCCGATGCGCGTCCTTCCCCTGCTGCCCGATCACGCGGACCCCGGGGCCTGGCCCTTCGGGGACGTGGAGCTGGTCTGGACGGGGGGGCTCCAAAGAACCTGGCCCCTTCGGGTGCGGACCGGCACCGCGGTCCATGCCCTTCACTTCCCTCCCCAGCGCTGGGACGAGGCCCTCCTGGACGGCGCCGCCCGGGCCCTGGGAGCCCGCCTGGGGGCGGATTTCCTGGTGCTCGCGGCCGGCCTTCCCCGGGGTCGCTGGGAGACCTCCCGCTTCATGCGGATCCTCGAAGGGCTTCTCGAGGCCACCCACAGCCGGGGCGTGAAGGTGGCCCTGCGCCCGGCGGCCGGGGAGGCCGGGGCCCTGGCGGCCCTCCTCAAGGAGGTCCGGGGCGAGGCGGTGGGATTCTGCTGGGACTCGGGAGTGGGCTCGGACCTTGAGGCCATCAGCGACCGGCTCTTCTGCGCCGTGGGGCGGGAGGGGGAGAACCTCGGGGCCCTGCAGCGTACGGGCTACCGGTGGAATCTGGCGGTGGCTGCGGCGTCCCCGGCGGCCTTCGAGGCCGTGAAGGCGCGCCTTCTCGCGGCCCATCCCCCCGTGCTCTTCCCCGCCGAGCTGCCCGCCCAGGTCCTGGGCCGCCCCCTCCTTCCGGACGAGGGAATCCGCTTCGGCCGGGCCTGGGGCCCCCGGTGAGGCGCACCCTCCTGGTGGTGGCCGGCGAGGCCTCTGGGGACCTGCACGGCGCGGAAATCCTTCGGGAGCTGCGGTCGAGGGACCCGGAGCTGCGCCTCGTGGGCATCGGGGGCGGGGGGATGGCCCCCTTCCTGGACCGCCGGCTCGCGGACGTCCAGGATCTCGCGGTGGTGGGCTTCGTGGAGGTCCTCAAGCACTATCCCCGCCTTCGAGCCCTCTTCCGGACCCTCCTCCAGGTGGCCCGGGAGGAGGAGTTCGCCGGGGCCCTCTTCATCGACTATCCGGGGTTCAACCTCCGCCCGTCCCCGGCCCTCCGGAAGACCCAGCCCCAAGTCCGTCTCTACCAGTACGTCTGCCCCCAGGTGTGGGCCTGGAAGAAGGGGCGCATTCCCGTGCTGGGGCGCACCCTGGACACCCTGTACTGTCTCTTCGAGTTCGAACCGGAGCTTTTCAGGGGGCTGCCCGTGGACGCCCGATGGGTGGGGAATCCCCTGGTGGAGACGGTGGCGCCGGAGGTGGACCGGGCCGTGTTCTTCCGGGAAACGGGCCTGGATCCCCATCGCCCCCTGGTGGCGCTGCTACCGGGCAGCCGACGGGACGAGCTCGCCCGCCTCCTTCCCCCCATGGCGGGTCTGGTCAGCCGCTGGGGTCAGGATCGGCCGGAGGTCCAATGGGTGCTGCCGGTGGCGCCCACCCTCCGGGACGAGGAGGTGGCCCGGGGCCTGGAGGGACTCCCGGTGGTGCGGGTGCCGGCTTCGCGCACCTACGCCTGTCGGGCCTTCGCGGACGCGGCCCTGGTGGCCTCGGGCACGGCCACCCTGGAGACCGCCCTCCTCGGCACCCCCTTCGCCATCGTCTACCGGCTGCAGCCCCTCACCTATCGAATGGCCCGCTGGCTGGTGAAGCTGCCCCATTTCGGCCTGGCCAACGTGGTGGCCGGACGGAGGGTGGTGGAGGAGCTGCTGCAGGACGAGGTGAACCCCGAGGGGCTCTCCCGGGTTCTCGAGGGGCTGCTGGACCCCTCCCGGGCCGGGGCCCTGCGGCAGGAGCTGGGGTCCATCCGAGCCCGCCTCGGAGAGCCCGGGGCCGCCCAGCGCGTGGCCGAACATCTGCTATCCACCTTGGAGGTCCGATGAAGCGCAAGATCCCCGTCCTCGTAGCCACCGCCCTCGCCGCCGCCACCCCCCTCGCCGCCGCCACCCCCTCGACCCGCCTGAACGCCCTGCTGGCGGAGTACTGGGAGCACAGTCTGGAGACCAGTCCGGAACTGGCCACCAGCGTCGGGGACTTCCGCTACAACGATCGACTGGCGGACCGTTCCCTGGCGGGGATTCGCCGGGAGCTGGCCTGGAAGCGGGCCTTCCTCCGGCGCCTGCGGGCCCTGCCCGATTCGGGCCTCGGCCCTTCCGAGCGGCAGGACCGGGACCTCCTGGCCTCCATGATCCAGGACCAGCTCGCCGGGGCGGCCTTCCGGCCCTGGGAGATCCCCCTGACCCAGATGGAGGGTCTGCACATCGAATTTCCCCAGCTGGTCTCCGACCAGCCCTTCCGCCACGCCAAGGACTACGACGACTACACCGCCCGGCTGCGGGCCTTCGGCCGGGCCATGGACGACGTGATGGCGAACATGCGCGAGGGCCTGGCCAAGCACCGCATGCCCCCGCGGCTGGTCTGCGACGCGGCCCTGCGCCAAGTGGTTCCCATGACCGAGGGGGAGTCCGCCCGCCAGCCCTTCCTGGAGCCCCTCTCCCGCTTTCCCGGGGACCTTCCGGAGGAGGTTCGCTCCCGCATCCGCGCCCAGGTGGAGGGGGCGGTGGCCGAGGTCGTGACGCCGGCCTATCGCCGTCTGCGAGCCTTCCTGGAAACCTCCTACGCGCCCCAGGGGCGTCCGGAGCCGGGCCTCTCCGCCCTGCCGGAGGGCTCCCGGTGGTACGCGCAGCTGGCCCGCCACCACACCACCACGCGCAAGTCCCCCCGGGAGATCCACGCCATCGGGGTTCGGGAGGTGGAGCGCATCGAATCGGAAATGGCCGCCATCGGTCGCCGCCTGGGCTTCGACGACCTCGCGGCCTTCCGTCGGGCGGTGGCGGAGAAGCAGGATCTCCACCCCAAGGACGGCGCGGATCTGGTGGCCCGCTACAAGGCCTACGTGGACGGCATGAGGGCCGAGCTCCCCAAGCTCTTCGGGCGCCTGCCGAAGGCGCCGCTGGTGGTGATCCCCACGGAGCCCTTCCGGGAGCAGGGGGCCGCGGCGGCGGACTACAACCGGGGCACGCCGGACGGCTCCCGGCCCGGCCGCTTCGCCGTGAACACCTACAAGGCCCAGGAACGGACCACCCTGACCATCGAGAGCACCGCCTACCATGAGGCCCTGCCGGGCCATCACCTGCAGATCTCCATCGCCCAGGAGCTCGAGGGCGTGCCGGAGTTCCGCAAGCACGCGGAGTTCACGGCCTTCGAGGAGGGCTGGGCCCTCTACTCCGAGCGCCTGCCCAAGGAGCTGGGCTACTACCGGGACCCCTACAGCGATTTCGGCCGCCTGAACGACGAGATGCTGAGGGCCATCCGCCTCGTGGTGGACACGGGGGTCCACGCCTTCGGCTGGAGCCGCCAACGGATGGTGGACTACTTCCATGCCCACGTCTCCATGGACGAGGTGGACATCCAGAGCGAGACGGACCGCTACATCGCCAACCCCGGCCAGGCCCTGGCCTACAAGATCGGCCAGCTGAAGATCCTCGAGCTGCGGGAGCGGGCCAAGCGCGAGCTGGGGCCCCGCTTCGATATCCGGGCCTTCCACGACCGGGTCCTCGGGGGCGGGGCCCTCCCCATGGACGTGCTGGAAGGGCGGGTGAAGGACTGGATCGGATCCGTGTCCCGGGGCTCTACTGGACCGTGACCTTCACTTCGCCGAAGAGGGCGGGGTTCACGGTGCTGGTGGCCCGGACGCGGTAGACCCCGGGCAGGGTGGGGGCCATGAAGTAGCCCACTTCGCTGATGGCCCCGCCGTTGGCCGTGGGCAGGATGCTCCAGAAGACCCCCGGGTCCGACACCCCCGTGACGGTGGCGGCGAAGCTGATCCGCCCGGTGGTGGCCGGCACCGTGAGGCCCGTGGAGGGGGAGATGGTGACGGAGCCCACCGTGACCACGGCGGTGCGGGTGACCTGGCTATTGGCCGAGGCCCGGGCGGTGATGAAATCCGTGCCCGCCGTCGAGGGTGCGACGTAGACGCCGCTGCTATCGATGCTTCCTCCGGCCCCGCTGGCGGACCAGGTGACGGCCTTGTTGACGGACCCGGTGACGGTGGCGGAGAAGGTGAGCGTCGCCCCGGGGGTGAGCACGGCCCCCGCGGGATTGATGGCCGTGATGACCACGGGGTTCACCTGGATGGTGGCCAGGGCGATCACGGAGGGGGCCACGACGGGGCTGGCGGCCAGCACGTGGGTGCCCGCGGAGGCCGGGGCGGTGAAGAGGTAGGGGCTCGATTGGGTGAGGGCCGTTCCGCCGTCCAGGGACCAGGCGATGGAGGGGGAGGAGGCGCCGTTCAGGGTGGGCACGAAGATTTGGGTGGCGCCCTGGTCCAGCACGACGCTGGTGGGGGCGATGGAAAGGGAGACGCTGTTCACCACCACCCGGGCCGTGGCCGAGGCCGTCGGGTCCGCCTGGGATACGGCCCTCACGGTGAAGGCCCCGGGGACGCCGGGGGCCGTGTAGAGGCCGCTGCTCCGGTCGATGGATCCCCCGCCGGCCTCCAGCACGCTCCAGGCGACGGCGGTGTTGGCGCTGCCGGTCACCGTGGCCGTGAAGGCCTGGGTCCCCCCCGGCAGGAGGTTCCCGGCGCTGGGGCTCACGGTCACGGACCCCGGGCCGGCCACGCCCACGGTGGCGGTCCCGGTGCGGGTCTCGTCGGCCTTGGGCACCGCCGCCACCACGCAGGTGCCCGAAATT
>CAYSXG010000065.1:0-10401 GCA_964434895.1 uncultured Solibacteraceae bacterium
GTCGCGGACACGGGGGGGCCCAACCAGCCCCTGCCCCTCCCCACAGGCCGCGTCGTCATCAAGGGGAAGCAGAGCGCGGGCCGCGGCGACATCACCGTGAACGCGCTCCATGTCGTCGTCACGGGCCTGGCGGACGTCATCGTCTCCTCCGCCCACGCCGACATCGACTGCCGGGGTCCCGTCCTCTGCCAGGGCGGGGACTTTGTCACCGGCGGCGGCTGGATCACCGGCACGCCCTCCGGAGCCCGCGGCACCTTTGCCGTGGCCGGCGGGATTAAGAACGGCCAGCTCTGGGGTCATCTCACCTTCATCGACCACGGCAGCGGCCTGAAGGTGAAGGGCACCGGGGTGACCGCCTACCAAGTCACAGGGGCGACGAGCCGGCGCATCGAAGGTACGGCTGAACTCAACGGCCAGGACGGGTACACCTACCAGGCCGACGTGACCGACAACGGCGAGCCCGGCCGCAACGATCTGTTCAGCCTCGTCCTCTCCAACGGGTACCGTGCCTCCGGCCCCCTGGCCGGCGGCAACGTCCAACTTCACACTCCCTGCCGCTAGCGGCCGCGGATGAAAGGGGGGGGGGCCCTGAGCCCTCCCCGTTCTTGGCGACCCGGGATCTTCCGGTAAACTTATCGCTTTTCCGGAATCCTATGTCTCGTCCCATCGCCCTCCTCGCCATCGGCGGCAACGCCCTCCTCAAGGAGAAGGAGCGCGGGCTGCAGGAGGAGCAGCTGGAGAACGCCCGGGACTGCGCGGAGATGCTGGCCAGGGTGGTGGTCCAGGGCTATGCCCTCTGCGTGGTCCACGGCAACGGGCCCCAGGTGGGCAACCTCCTCATCCAGCAGGACGCCGCCAGCAACCAGATCCCCAGCTACACCCTGGACATCTGCGGGGCCATGACCCAGGGCTCCATGGGCTACATGCTCGAGCGCATGCTCATCAACCGCCTGCGCTTCGAAGGGCTGGACGTGCCCGTCACCTCCGTGCTGACGGAAGTGGTGGTGGACAAGCACGACAAGGGCTTCGAGCATCCCACCAAGCCCGTGGGGCCCTTCTATCCCGAGTTCCGCGCCACGGACATGATGCGCACCAAGAAGTGGAGGATGCAGGAGGACGCGGGCCGCGGCTGGCGCAAGGTGGTGCCTTCCCCCCGCCCCCTGGAGATCGTGCAGCTGGGCGCCATCCAAACCCTGCTCCAGGCGGGCCACTGCGTCGTCGCCGGCGGGGGCGGGGGCATCCCCGTGATCCGCGACGCCTCCGGCTACCTGGTGGGCGTGGAGGCGGTCATCGACAAGGATCGGCTCTCCGCCCTCCTGGCGGCCCAGCTCGGGGCGGACCTCTACATCATCCTCACGGGGGTCCCCAAGGTGGCCCTGGACTTCGGGAAGCCCACCCAGCGTTGGATGGACCGCATGGGCGCCGCAGAGGCGCGCCAACACCTGGCCGACGGCCAGTTCCCCCCAGGGTCCATGGGGCCCAAGATCGAATCGGCCCTGGCCTTCATTGATGGCGGCGGCCACGAAGTGCTCATCACCACCGCCGAAGAGCTCAAGCACGGGGACCCCGCCACCCTGGGGACCCGCATCGTTCGGGACTGATATCCCGCGGGAGGCCCGCCCTCCTCGCCACCACGGAGCCCTCGGCCATGTACGTCCTCGCCATCCTTCGCTACCGCAAGCCCCTGGAGGAGGTCCTCTCCGTGGTGGAGGAGCACCGCGCCTACCTGCGGGAGCTCAAGGCCAAGGGGCTGCTCCTGGCTTCGGGCCCCCTGGAGCCCCGTAGCGGGGGCGCCCTGCTGCTGCGCCTTCCGGAGGGGGCCGAGCCCGCGGCCCTGGACCGCATCCGGGACGAGGATCCCTTCACCCGCACCGGCTGCGCCCAGTACGAGCTGCTGCCCTGGAATCCGGTGATCGGCAAGGAGGACCTGGACCGGCTGTAGGCGCCGTCTGGGGTTTCAAAGATCCGGACGACGGCGCCAGATGAAGCCGTCCAGCAGGTAGTGGGCGGCCTGGGGCAAGGCCAGCAAGGGCACCACCAGGGCCTGGGTGCCCGGCGCCAGGTCCCATCCCAGCCCGAAGAGGCGGGGGTGGTCGTGCCAGATGCCCAGGTCCCACAGCCACTCTTCCCCGAGGGCCAGGGCCAGGAGGAGGGCGAGGAAGGCCGCGGGGCCCAGCTTCAGCAGGGCCGCCGCGAGGCCCCGCTTCCGGGGCTCCTCCGCGCTGCGCTTCCAGACGAGGACCACGTAGGGCAGGCCGTGGGGCAGGACGTTCAGGGCGGTGAAGGCCCAGTCGCTGTCCAGGGCCACGATGCCCAGCCACCAGGTGAGGGCCGTGCCGAGGACCACCAGGGACTTGCCCACAGGGAGGAAGCCCTCCTGCTTCCAGCGCAGGGCCTGGCGCAGGAGGAAGGCCCCCAGCAGGGCGAGGTAGAGGGGGAGGGTCCAGCGGGCCGCGCCCTGGGCCAGGGGTCCCGCGAAATCCCCGGCCACGAACCAGGAAAAGCGGCGGGGCAGGTGGCCGTGCCACCAGAGCAGGGGCCAAAGGGTGGCCGCGTAGGCGGCGGCTCGGTCCAGGCGGCGGTCCCAGGCTCCGAGGCCCCCCTCCAGGCGCTGGTAGAGGGCCACCCAGCCCACCTGCTGGCGGACGAAGTGGAAGACCGCCAGGTAGGCGAGCAGGCGCCAGAAGGGCAGGGACCCGAAGGCGTGCACCGAGGCGCCGAGGGCCCAGGCCGCGAGGGGCACCAGGGCGTAGCGGGCGGGGTGCCGCCCCACTTCCAGGGGATCGAAGTAGGTCCGCAGCCAGGTGGCGTGGACGTGGGCCACGTCCACGCCCACCACCAGGAGCAGCCAGAGGCCCGGCGGGAGGGGGGCCTGGAGGCGGCCGGCCCAGGCCCCCCAGGCGGTGAGGGCCAGGGCCAGGGCCACGCTGCCCCCGAAGGCGAGGAGGTCCCAGGTGCGTCCGAAGAGCCAGGGTTGGGGGCGGCGCATGGGCCATGATGACGCGAGCCCGTGGCAAAGGGTCCAATCGTTGATCCTCGACCCGGGGGACGGCTGGGCCCAGCTCTACACCCTGGGGCCCGAGGGGGCCTACGACGCCGGGCGACCCCTGGATTTGGACGCCCCCCTGGAGGTGGCGGGGCTGAGGCTGGGGGCCACCCTGCGGGACATCGTGGAGCTGGAGGGCTGATTCGGAGATTCCGTCCGGGTGACGGAACAAAGTTCCGGTGGGACCATCCCTTAAACGTTCCGGCCCTGACGGCCTCCAAGGAGAACCCATGAAGCTCACCCGCACCCTCGCCGCTGCCCTGGTCCTCGCCGCCTTCGGCGCCGTCCACGCCGACGACGCCCCCAAGGCCCCCGAAAAGAAGGAGTGCAAGGCCAAGTGCTGCGACAAGGCCTGCAAGGACGCCAAGAACGCGAAGGACGCCAAGGCTTCCAAGCCCGCCGAGGAGAAGAAGTAGGCCTTTCCGTGGAGGTGCCTTGGGCGCTCCCCTGATCACCTGCGAGGCCCTGGTGGAGGGCCACCTCGACGCCCTCCACGGCTATGCCTTGGCCAGGACCCGCAACGGGGACCTGGCCAAGGAGATGGTCCAGCGAACCTTCCTGAAGGCCTTCGAGAAGCGCGGGCAGCTCCGGGAGGTCGCGGCGGCCCGGGGCTGGCTGATGGCCATCCTGCGCAACGAGATCGCCCTCGAGCACCGGGCCCACGCGCGCTTCGTGGTGTGGGACCCCGAGGACTTCGAAACCGCCCCCGTCGAGGAGGCGGGAGTGGATCCCGAGCTCCTGGCCTCCCTTCCCGAGGCCCTGGGACGGCTTTCGGAGGGGGCCCGCGACATCCTCCACCTGCGCTACCAGCAGGACCTCAGCTACGACGCCATCGCGGATCTCACGGGCCTGCCCCTGGGCACGGTCCAGAGCCGCATCCACCGGGCCAAGCAGGCCCTTCGGGGCCTACTGAGCGCCCGGACCGCGGCACCGGGAGGTGTGGCATGAACCCCGACCAGAAAGCGAATCTCGACGCGGCCCTCGGAGACCTGCTCGCGGCCCCCCCGGCCCCCCCGGACCTGAGGGCGGCCCTCCTGGCCGAGGCCCGGCGCCAGGACGGCCCCCGACGGCGAAGGGCCCCGCGCCTTCTGGCGGCGGCGGCCCTCCTGCTCTTCGTGGGGGGAGGGGCGGCCCTGGTCCTGCGGCCTCCGGCCCCGGAGCCCGCCGCCACGGCGCGGGGGGCCCTCAAGAACTTCATGGAGATCCACGGCCTGGAATTCCAAGGCCGGGACGTGTGCGCGGACACCTGCACCCAGTGGTCCCGGGGGCGCCTGGGCTTCGAGGCCCCGCTGCCCTCGGCCTGCGCCGGCGAGGCCATGCGCGGGGGACGGGCCTGCGAAGTGGGGGGGCGTCCCGTGGCCCACTACCTGCTCCAGGACGGGCGGGCCCTCTACGTCTTCCGGGATCCCATCCCGGGATGCGGGATCCAGCCCGGGCGGGCCCTGGCGGTGGCCGGGGGCCTCCAGGCCAAGGCCTGGAACGAGCGGGGCCGGGGCTACGTGCTGGTGGAGCAGCCCCTGGGCCCGAAGGGGGACGAGCCGGGCGCGCCTCGCTAGCCCGCTCCGCCCGCCGCCCCTGACATCCGGTCAGGCCAGGCCCGAGGCGGCCTGCTCGGTAAGGAAGACTCCGAAGGTCTGGGCGGCCATGGGCTTGGCGAAGAGGTAGCCCTGGATGCCTTCGCAGCGGAGGTTTTCCAGGAAGAGCTTCTGGGCTTCGGTCTCGACCCCCTCGGCCATGAGGGAGAGCTTGAGGCTTCGGGCCAGGGCCACGATGGTCTCCACGATGGGGGCCGAGGAGGGCGTGCTGGGGTCCTTGGGGTAGATGTCCCTCACGAAGGACTGGTCGATCTTCAGGGTGTCCAGGGGCAGGCGCTGGAGGTAGCTCAGGCTGGAGTAGCCGGTGCCGAAGTCGTCCACGGCGATGCGCACCCCCAGGTTCCGCAGGGCCCCCAGGCGCAGGGCCGCCTGGCGGGGGTTCTGCATCACCAGGGACTCCGTGAGCTCCAGTTCCAGGTAGCGCGGGTCCAGGTCCTCGGCGGCCAGGACCTCCGCCACCGTGTGGACGAAGTCCTCCCGCTCGAACTGGAGGCTGGAGACGTTCACGGCGATGACGAGGTCCCGGTGGCCCCGCCGATGCCATCCGGCCACGTGCCGGCAGGCCTCCCGCAGCACCCACTCCCCGAGGGGCAGGATGAGGCCGTTCTCCTCCGCAAGGGGAATGAAGCGGGCCGGGGAGATCATGCCCAGGCGGGGCTGGTCCCAGCGGAGCAGGGCCTCGCAGCCCAGCAGGGTGCCGTCGACCCGGAACTGGGGCTGGAAGTGGAGGAGGAATTCCCCGTTCTCCATGGCCCGGCGCAGCAGGCCCTCCAGCTCCATGCGCTCCTGGGCGCGCTGGTTGAGATCCGGCGTGAAGTAGGAGTAGCCGTTCTTGCCCTTGGCCTTGGCCTGGTACATGGCGGCGTCGGCGTTCCGCTGCAGCTGGTCCGGTTCCAGGGCGTCCTGGGGGTAGAGGCTGATGCCGATGCTGGCGCTGATGAACAGCTCGTGCCCCTGGAGCAGGAAGGGGTCCCCGAGGGCCCGCAGGCACTTCATGGCCACCTTGGAGGCATTCGGGGCCTCCTTCAGGTTGGGGAGGACCACGGTGAACTCGTCGCCGCCCATGCGGGCCAGGGTGTCCGTGGCCCGGAGCAGGCTCTGGAGGCGGCGGGAGACCTCCACCAGCAGCTGGTCCCCCACGTGGTGGCCCAGGGTGTCGTTGATGTGCTTGAAGCCGTCCAGGTCCAGGAAGAGGAGGCCCAGGAGGCTGCGGTTGCGGCGGGACTGCTGGAAGGCCTGTTGGAGCCGGTCCTGGAAGAGGGCCCGGTTGGGCAGGTTGGTGAGGGTGTCGAAGCGGGCCTGGTGGGACAGCGTGTCCAGCAGGCGCCGGTGGTTGATGGCCATGCCGGCCATCCGCGCGAAGACTTCCAGGATTTCCACCTCGTGCTCCCCGATGGCCGGGGCCTCGGGATAGCCCAGTACGAGGGTCCCCAGGAAGGGGGCGCCGCCGAAGAGGATGGGCAGGGACCAGCCCTCCCGCAGGCCCCCCGCCTCGGCCCAGGTCCGGAGGACCGGCGGCTCCTCCGGGCCGGCGAGGTCCGGTACCTGCTGCAGCCCCCAGGAGGCCTGGCCCCCCCGGGAGGGCTCGGGCTCCTCCTCGAGCAGGGGCTGCCGGTTCCCCTCGGCCGGGGCCTGGAGCACCAGGCATCCGCTTCCGGGGAAGTAGGACTCCACCATGGCCTGGAGGCGGCTCAGCACCTGGCCCAGGGAGGCGTGCCGCGCGATCATCTCCAGCAGCTCGTTGCGGTCCCCGTCCAGGGCCGTGCGGAAGGAGTGGGCCCGGGGGCGCTCCCCCTCCAGGCGGCGGATCTCGTTCTGGGCATCCCGGCGGGCCCGGCGTTCGCGCCGGAGCAGCCGCTGGAGCCGGCCGGGATCATGCATGGGGGAACGGCGGGAGACCATGGGGGAGAGGGGGACGGGTGCTGTCCAGTGTGGAGAAGGCGGGCGCCGCTGGGAAGGAGGTCATCGCCAGCTCCCGGAGGGGCGGCCCAGGGCCCCCAGGACCTCCTCGGCGGCCCGGAGGCCGTGGTCCAGGGCCTCCTCGAAGAGGGCGAGGCCCGAGAGGTCCGTATGGGCGAAGTGGATGCCCCGGTGGGGCTCCGCGGCCTTGCGCAGGGCCTCGCTCCAGCAGAAGCCCGGCCGGGGGCGCACCATGGCGTGGCCCCAACGCATGACGTCGAGGCGGGCGAGCCGGGACTCGAGGTCCGGGTGGGCCCGGTGCAGGTCCCCCAGGACCAGGTCGCAGCAGGCCTTCCAATCCATGGCCTGGAGCCGCTCCCGGGCCTCCCGCACGTCCACCCCGGCGAAGGGGCGGTAGTAGGTCCACACGCTGGGGCCGTAGTCGTGGAGGCTCTGGTGGGTGGCCACCACGTAGCCCAGGCCGGGGCTGTCCCGCAGGACGTTGTCCCAGGCCAGGGGGAAGCCCGCCTCCCGGGGCCTTTCGCGCAGGGTCAGGTTCGCCACCAGCCAGGGGCTCTGGATGAAGGCCGTGAGCCCCTCGGGACGGTCCTCCCAAAGGGTGGGGATCACGTGGCCGGCCACGTGCTGGGGTCCGGCGAAGATCACGCGGCGGGCGGCGAAGCCCACGGGCGCCTTGGCCCGGACGTCGTAGGCCAGGACGTGGAGCAGGCCGGGCGTGGGGTTGCGGAGGCTGGTCACGGCGACGCCGGTCCGGATCCGCTCGGCGTTGGGCCGCCGCAGCCGCTCCACCAGGAAGCCGTTCCCCTCGGGCCAGGCCAGCAGGGGGCGGCTTTCCTCGCCCTTGGAGGGCTTGCGGGCCGCGAAGTAGAAGAGGCCCGCCCAGGCGCTGGTGGTCTCCAGCCGGGCCCCGTAGTCGTCCCGGCAGGCGTAGTCCAGGAGCCAGCGCAGGCGCTCGCTCGTGAGGGCCCGGCGGTCCAGCCACTCCTTGAAGCTCAGGCGGTCCAGGCTGCGCACTTCGGGGTCGTCGGAGCCCTTGCTGCGCGGGATGGCGAAGGCCCGGCGCCCCCGCCCGTCGCGCCAGAGGGCCCACCGCTCCACCTCCTGGAAGAAGGCGTGGTACTGGCGCTCGTCCTCGGCGCTGGCGCCGGCCCTCAGGTAGAGGCCCTCCCACCACTGGCCCGCGGCGAAGATCCGCTCCTCCGGGGCCCGGACCAGGAACTGCTCGCCGAAGCGGGGCTCCCCGGAGGGCTCCTCCCCCTCCACGACCCCGCATTCCTTCAGCAGCCGCAGCAGGGCCGGGTTCTCCCGGGTGGGGGCGGGGATGTAGTGGGCCCCCCAGGGGTAGGGGCTGATGCCGTTGTGGCCGGCCTTGGCGGTGCCCCCCACCTGCTCGTCCATCTCCAGCAGGACGAAGTCCGTGAAGCCCGCCCCCGCCATCCTCCAGGCGGCGGCGAGGCCCGCCACGCCGCCGCCGACGATCACCGCGTCGATGGGCGTGAAGTGGGAGGCCTCCGGGAGCTGTCCGTCCCGGATCTGGTGGCCGAGTTCCAGGGAGGGGCCCACGATCTGGCCCTCGAAGCCCGGGGTCCGGCGCCGGCAGGCCAGGCCCGCCCCTGCCGCGGCGGTCCCGGCGAGGAAGGCGCGCCGCCTCATGGCCCGGGCCGCCTCAGGACCACCGCTTCCATTCCCGGGTGTAGAGGTGCACGAGCACCTGGTTGTCCAGCCGGTTCACCTCCGCGGGCACCGGACCCATGTCGGCGGGGAATTCGAACATGGCCGCCTGGGCCCCCTCCGTGAGGTGGCGCAGGTTCGGCGGCGTGCGTCGGGGCACCTCGAAGGGCTCGTCGCTGGCCAGCACGAAGCCCCACACGCCGAAGGAGGGCACCGCCAGGTGGTAGGGGCGGGTGCGGAAGCCCGCGGCCCGCAGGGTGGCGTCGATGCACCAGAAGGACTGACGCGCCATCAGCGGCGAGGTGCTCTGGACGCTGACCATGGCCCCCGGGGCCAGGCGCTGGCGTAGGAGGCGGTAGAAGCGGGTGGTGTAGAGCTTGCCCACGGAATAGGTGTTGGGGTCCGGGAAGTCCACGATGGCCAGGTCGAAGCGCTGGGCCGGGTCCTGGGAGGGGGTCCCTTCCTGCAGCCACACCATGGCGTCGGCGTTGATGACCTTCACCCGGGGGTCCGAAAGGGCCTCGCCGTTGAGCTGGCGCAGGAGGGGGAGCTGGCGGGCCATGTCCGTCATGGCCGGGTCCAGGTCCACCAGGTCCACCTCCCGCACCTCCGGGTGCTTCAGGATCTCCCGCACCGCCAGGCCGTCGCCGCCGCCGCAGACGAGGACCCGCCGCGCCCCTTCCCGGGCCCCGAAGGCCGGATGCACCAGGGCCTCGTGGTAGCGGTACTCGTCGGCGCTGCTGAACTGCAGGTTGCCGTTGAGGAAGAGCTGGAAGCTGCCGCGGCCGTGGGTGAGGACGATGCGCTGGTAGGGGCTGTCCTTGGCGTAGATGATCTCGTCCTGGAAGATCTCCTCCTCCACCAGGAGGGTGAAGTGCTTGGCCTGGACGAGCCCCGCCCCCAGCAGGGCGATGACGACGGCGCAGCGCACGCGGGTCCAGAAGGGCGGGCCCAGCTGGGAGGCCAGCAGGTAGGTGGACCAGAGCCCCACGCCGGCGTTCAGGAGGCCGAAGAGGAGGCTGGTGCGGACCATGCCGAGCTTGGGCATGAGGAGCAGGGGGAAGAGCAGGGAGCCCGCCAGGGCCCCGATGTAGTCGAGGGTGAGCACCTGGGCCACGAGGTCCTTGAAGGCCACCTGGTGGCGCAGCAGGCGCATGAGCAGCGGGATCTCCAGGCCCACCAGGGTGCCCACGGCGGCCACCAGGGCGTAGAGGAGCACCCGGAAGGCGTGGGTGTGGGCGAAGGCCAGGAAGAGCAGGGGGGCGGAGGCGCCGCCGACCACCGCCACCGCCAGCTCCACGTCCACGAAGCGCTGGGCCAGGCCCCGGTGCACGTGCTTGGAAAGCCAGCTCCCCAGGCCCATGGCGCTGAGGTAGACCCCGATGACGGTGCTGAATTGCAGCACCGAGTCCCCCAGCAGGTAGGAGGCCAGGGTGCCGGCCACCAGCTCGTAGACCAGCCCGCAGGCGGCGATCAGGAAGACGCTGATGAAGAGGAGGGGGGCCCTCAGGGGTGGTCCCGATGGCGCGGCGGGGTTGGGGAGGCCGAGGCCCAGGGCCTCGATCTCAGGCATGGGCGGCTTCCTTCGGGGGCGCGGGGGGCCTCACTTGCCCCCCCGGAACCCGTTGTTGTGCAGGAAGGTGCGGTAGGCCCCGGGGGTCTGGCGGATGTTCGGGGGCAGCACCGTGCGTCGTCGGGGCCCGAAGAATTCCCGGCCCAGGAAGGCGTTGGCGCCCATGAGGCCGAAGGAGAGCAGCAGGGAGAGCAGGTAGACGATCCTCATTCCTCGCCTCCCGATCGCGGGGTGACGGAGCGGAGTCCTGTGGGCTCCGCGAAGTCGGGACTCGGCGAGGAGGGAATCGCGCCCATCGAGGGGACCGGCTCAGGTTTCAATCGCCACCTCCTCCGGCGCCGCTTTGTCCGTACATGCTTTCGGACCACCGCCGGCCCTCGAAGGCGAGGGTCCGGATCCACTGGATCAGGGGCCAGAACAGCACCACGACGAAGGTGATCCAGGCGTAGCCCCAGTGGAGGACCCCACCCCGGAGCTCCACGGCGAAGCCGGGCACCGGGGGCTTGGGACCCTCCCAGGCGGGGGCCAGGCGCAGCATGTAGGTCCCGGGGGGAAGGGCGCTGAGGCGCACGTGCTCCGTGGGGCTCCCCTCGCTC
>CAYSXG010000066.1:0-10317 GCA_964434895.1 uncultured Solibacteraceae bacterium
AGGCCCAGCACCAGGCGCGCAGTTCGTCCTCCCGGGCCCCGCGCCGCTCGGCGGCCAGGCCGGGGCTGCCGTGTCGCAGCAGGGAGACCCAGCGCGGGTCAGGGCGGGGGAGGTAGTCCCGGGGCGCCTCCCGGGGGCGGGGGCCCTGGGGGCGGCGGGCCTCCCAGGACCCCGTGGGCCAGAGGCCTTCCCTTCCCCCCAGCAGCCAGGCCTGGGCGATGGCTTGAAGGGCCCAGGGCGCGTCGCCCCACCTCCTCCCCCGGCCCTGGGCCCAGGGGGCCTTCCAGCTGCCGAGCCAGGTGGCTCGGAGATCCGGCAGGGCCTTCACGGCCCGGACCCTGCCAGCATCCCGGTCCAGGCCTCCCAAAAGAGGGGGTAGGTCTTGGCCACGCAGTGGGGGGTCAGCAGGTCGCCGCCCCGGCGGAGGGCCCCGACGGCGGCGGCGAAGGCCATGCGGTGATCGTTGAGGGGATCGAAGGGGCCCCGCTCCCCGATGGAGCGGCCGGGGCGGATCCGCAGGGTGTGATCCCCCTCCACCTCCGCCTCGCCCCCCAACCAGGCCACCAGCTCCGCCGAGGCCTGGAGGCGGTCGCATTCCTTGAGGGGGAGGGTGTGAAGGCCCGTGAGCACCGAAGGTCCGGGGGCCAGGGCCCCCACCGCCGCCAGGACCGGGCCCAGGTCCGGGCAAAGGGTGAGATCGGCCTCCAGGCCCCGCCGCAGGGGGCCCTTCAGGCGCAGGCGACGGGGCTCCGGCCAAGCGACCGTGCATCCGGCCCGGGTCAGGATGGACACCATGGCCCGATCCCCCTGGGGGTCCTCGGTGTCCAAGGGGTGGACTTCCACCTCTCGGCCCGTGACGGCCCCGGCGGCCAGGAAGGCGGCGGCTCCGCTCCAATCCGCGGGCAGCTCCAGGTCCGCGGGACGGAGGCGGCCGCCGGGGATGGTCCAGGAAGCTCCCGAAAGGCTGGTTTCGCAGCCGAAGGCCCTCATCCAGTGGGCGGTGAGTTCCAGGTAGCTTTCGGAGGAGGTGCCCCCCCAGCGCAGTTCTCCCCCTCCGGGCAGGGCCGCCGCGGCCAGGGCCAGGCCCGTGAGGAACTGGCTGCTGAGCCGGGCGTCCACGTCGAGGTCCAGGGCCGAAGGGGGGGCGGGGCAGGGGTGCAGGCGCCCTCCTTGGCCCTCGGGTTCCCACCGGGCCCCCATGGCGCGCAGGGGGGCCACCAGGGGCTCCAGGGGGCGCTCGAAGAGCCGGGGGTCCCCCTCCAGGCGCAGGGGCCCCTGCGCGAAGAGGGCCAGCCAGGGCAGGAGGAAGCGAAGGGTGGTGCCCGAGGCCCCCAGCCAGAGAGGTTCCTGGGCTGTGGGGCGGATCCCGCCCCCCACCACCCAGGTCCCATCCTCTTCGTCCAGGCGCAGGCCCAGGGCCCGTAGGGCCGCGCGCATCCAGCGGGTGTCCTCGGCCTCCAGGCCGCCTCGAAGGCTGGTGGTCCCCGGAGCCAGGGCCCCCAGCAGGAGGGCGCGGTTGGAGACGGACTTGGAGCCGGGGATGCGGACGGCCCCCAGGCGGGCTCCCGGGGGCAGGGTGTCCATGGGCAGGGGTAGGCTCATGCTTCGAAGGTGCCCGGCCCCGGGAAGCTCCGCAACGAGTTCCGAGGGGCCCGGGTCCACGCGCGGGTTCCTTTACGGGTCAGAACTGCTTCTGGATCGAGATCAGGGTCCGCTTCACCGGGGGCGGGGCCGGGCTGGCCCGGCGGGTCTGTTCCACGTAGGAGCAGCTCAGGCTCCAGCGGTGGGGAAGGCCCAGGGAGGCCACGTAGCGCTGGCCGTCCCCGTTGATGCGGAACCACCAGCTATCGCCGCTGACGGCGGGCATGGCTCCGCCGGGGTCCAGGCGCTGGCGGACGTAGCCGAAGCGGGGCCACCAGGCGCGGTTTCGGGGGCCCGCCCAGGCCTGGAACTCCTCGCCCCACCCATGGCTCTGGTCGGCCTCGTTGCGCAGGGCCCGCACCTCCAGGGGGAAGGGCGCGTTCCAGGTGCCTTCCAGTCCGTAGGAGCGATAGGTGGTTTCCGACAGGGGATACTCGTAGCTGTTGGAGGGGTACTGCCGCGAGAAGCGGGCCAGGTCCTCCGGCTCTGCCCGGAACCACCAGGACCCGCCGAAGAAGGCGAGGGAGAGGGGGTCCCAGCCGAATTTCAGCACCCCCTGGGCGGCCCGGGTGCGCACCTTGCCTCCGCCCAGGACTCGGGTTTCTCCGGCTTCGATCCGGAGGCCCAGCTCCTCCACCGAGGCGGACTCCGAACGCCAGAAGGCGCGGCCCGCCCCTCCGACGATGCGCAGGTCCGGGTCCCAGAGGGCCTCGGAGGTGATGAGCTGGTTCTCCACCAGGCCCCCCCGGACCTCCAGGCCCGCGGAGGGCCTGAAATGCTCCCATCGGAGCTCGGCCAGATCCAGGTTGCTCCCGTTGCTGGGCTCGTTGTCGAAGCGGGCGGCGTTGAACCGGTTCCCGTCGCTGCCCACTCGATGGGCGGTCTGCACCCTCAGGGCCCAGGCGCCATCCTCGCTTTGAAGCTCCCAGCGAAGGCGCAGCCTTCCATCGATCCGCTGGATAGCGGGTGTGGTGGGATTAAGCTCGATGCGGTCCGAACGGACCTCCACCTGCCAGGCGGGAATCCAGGGCCTCTTCTCGGGTTCCTTGAAGTAGGTCTCCTGGCCCCTGGCGGCCAGGGCCGCCAGGGCCAGCAGGATGGGTCTCCGACTCACTTGACGTTTTCGAGCAGGGGCCGCTCCAGCTTGCGGTCAGTATCGATGGTGATGTCCGTGATGCCGTAGAGGTTCACCTTCCGGCTGTAGCGCAGGGTCACGGTGATGAGACCCACGTCCGTGGAGGAGCGCTTGGTGATGGTGATGGCGTTGGGGGCGAGGGCCTCGGGGATCTCCAGGCGGCGGGCCTCCTCCCGGAGCTCCTTCACCAGGTCCTCGGGAGTCCGGCCCGCCGCGGCGTCGGCCTTGCGCTCCGCCGCGTCCGCCAGGACGTTGTTGCTGTAGTAGACGGGCACGATCTGCCAGGCCGCCGCGCCGAGAATGATCACCACCAGCAGCGTGACGATGCATCCCACTTTTCCTTCGCCGCGTTCATGGATTCGCCGGTTCATCGTGCCTCCCGTGAAACAGGGGTTGGAGTTGGCATGGAATGGATTCCAGGAATATACACGCATCGGCGGAGTCGGATCAGCCCAAGCTCAGCCCTCCAGGGCGTGGATCAACTGATCCATGGGGTAGGGCTTGAAGAAGGTACCGATCACCCAAGGGGCCTCCAGCCCCAGGGCGTCCCGGCGGCTGGTGGAGATCAGGGCGTAGCGGAATGCCCCCCGCTGCCACTGGGTCTGGAGCCACTGGAGCAGGTCCCCGTTCCCGTCCTCCCGTTCGGAAACCACGAGGTCCATGGGCGCCTGGGTCAGGAGGGCCTCGGCCTCGGCCCGCTGGAAGGCGGTCTTGACGGAGCGGCCGGAGCCCTCGATGGCGCCGGCGAGGCGCTTTTGGAAGAAGCCGTTGGGCTCCAGGACCAGGACGGAGCGGATGGGGAGGCGCTTCTGGAGATCTCCTTCGGAAAGGCCCAGGGCCTTGAGGGCCTCCCGGGTGGCGCTCTTGAGACCCAGGCCCGAGGCCCGCAGATGGATCTCACGGATGGGCGCCACGAGGTCCGGATTGCCCAGGAGCCCGGCGATCTGGCAGAAGTGGGCCAGCTCCCGCCACTCGGCGGAGCCGCGGTCCAGGCCCTCCCGGACGAAGGCCACCAGCTCCGCGGCGAATTCTGGGCGCAGAAGGAGATCGGGGTCCTGGAGGCTCTCCCGGACCCCCAGCAGGGCCTCGGCCCGGGTGGGCCCCTGGGCCGGCACCTTCTGGAGTTGGGCCCGGATGGCCTCCTCCTTCTCCGTGATCTGGGCCAGGCTGGCGCAGCGCCGCGTGAGCTCCCGGATCACGACGGAGATGGCCTCGGTCCGCTCCTTGTCCCAGTTCTCCTGGCCCCGGAGCTCCGCGAGGAATTCCGAGAACATCTCCTTGAGGGTCTCGTAGGTGGCGGGGTCGAAGACGTAGAGGCCCTGGGTGGCGTGCATGGCCCGCTCCCGCTGGCCCTCGCCTTCGCGCTCGTCGCAGCAGCGGCGCAGGAGGTTCAGGAAGTCCGGAACCCGGGGGGCCGGGAAGGGGACCCGGAAATTGGGAAAGGCCGAAAGGGAGCCCTCCAGGGCCAGGATGAGGACGTGGGGCACCTTGAGGGCGGGGGCCTTGTCCAGGAGCCCGAGGCTGGCCTCGGAGGTGCCGAGGTAGCCCAGGGCCGAAGCGAGGGCGATCTGGAGGTTCTTGGGTTTCCCGTCGTGGAGGAGGGAAAGGAGGACGGGGGCGCTGGAGGGGGCGCAAAGGTTGTGGATGGCCTCCACCGCCTCCACCACCAGCTCGTCCCGGCTATCGGCCTGGATGAAGGCCAGGAGGGGCTCCAGGGCCGGCTGGGTATGGTTCTCCCCCCAGACCCGGATGGCGGTGCGGACCTTGTCGGTCTGCTGGGTCCTGAAACCTTCGAGGAGCACCGGGAAGCTGGAAGGCAGCTTGCCCAGGTGGTGCATGGCCAGGGTCCCCACCTCGAGGATCGGGTCGTTCAGGGCCTTGAGGAAAAAGGGCACGAAGGCGTCCTCTTCGCGGCTGCCCACGGCCTCGATGAAGCGGCGGCGTCGATCGATGTCCGGATCCTGCAGGGACTCGGACATCTGCTCCTGGTCCGCGGGGGGGACCAGCCGGGCGTAGGCGATGAGCAGGCCGTCCCCGCCGGCCCCCCGGTGCAGGGCCTCCCAGAAGGCGGGGATGAGCTCCCCGGGGGAGATCTTCCCGGCGAGGGCGTAGCGGAGCAGGGACTCGGCCGCCGCGTCCACGGATCCGGTGTAGTTCCCGATATCGCGCCGGACGGCCTCCAGGCGCTCGGCGACCAGGCCCGAAAAGCGGGCCACCTTGTTTTCCGCCAGCAGGCCGAAGGCCTCCAGGAGGTGCTCCTCGAAGGGGCCCATGACGAAGTCCTTGAGGGCCTCGAGGGCCTCGGTGGGGTCCGCCTCCTCCTCCAGCAGGGCCGCGCGCAGATCGCTGATCTCCTGCGGGGCCCGCTCCGCCAGGCGCCCCTCCAGCAGGTGGAGCATCTCCTCCCGGGCCTGGGTGCGCTGGATGACCTGGGAGCGCTCCAGGAGGTCCGCCAGCAGCTGTGTTTCCTGGCTTTCGTTGGCCATCTCCAGGAAGATCGCCAGCACCATCTGGACGATGACCAAGGAGGGGATCCCGTCCAGGACCCGGAAGGCCAGGTGCTTGGTGAGGGCGTCCCCGCGGCGGTGGAGGTGCATGAGGTCCGGGAGGTGGTCCAGGGTGGCGGCCCCCGCCAGGACCTTGCCGGCCACGATGGCGTGGCGCGGATTCCCCTGCCCCTCGCCCAGGCGGTTCAGGTAGACCTCGAGGTTCTGGATGGGCTGGAAGGGCTCCATCTCCCGATTGAGGATCAGCTGGCGATCGGCGTCGGCCCGGAGGCTCTTCAGGGTGCGGAGGCCCTCCAGGGCCGCGCGGTTCCCGATGGCCCCCAGGGCCAGGCAGCCCCGGTCGAAGAGGCCCAGGTCCTGTTCCCGCTCCAGCAGGCGCTCGAGCAGCGGTACCCATTCGGGCCAGTCCGCCTTGGGGACGGCCTCCAGGATGGCGCGCTTGAGGGACTTGGGGGTAGTGGGGTTGTGGAGGCGCTCCTCCATTTCCGGAAGGGCGAGCTGCCGGAGCTTCTTCAGGGTGAGCACCAGCTTCTGGGGGAAGGCCGAGTCCTCTTCGGCGTAATTCGAAAGCATCGCCCTCAGATCATCCAGGGGCGTGCTGGGGAGGCTGCGAAGGGAAGCGGGGGGCATCGCCTGTCTTTATCGGCCTCGGCAGGGGGGGCTCAAATTCCAGGAGGATGGCCCAGCTGGGCGTGGGTCGGTCCATTCGGAGGTGGACCTCCGGGCCTCGGCCCCGGTAGCTTGGGCCCATGCGCTGCTCCTCCGCCATCCTCTTGGCCGCGGCCCTGCCCCTGGCGGGGCAGGTCCCCTACGAGGAATTGCCCCCCGGCCTGAGGGAGGAGGCCCAGGCCATCGCCGGGCGGGCGGACTTCGTCTTCGAGACGCGCACCCAACCGCGCAAGGTACGGCTGGCCACCATGGAGAAGCTCTTCGATCATCCCCGCCTGGGGGCGGCCATGTGGCGCCACTGCCAATTCGTCCCCGCCTTCTACGCCTTCCAGCATCCCGGCGGGGCCTGGTCCATCGACGATACCCGGGGTCTCCGGGGCACCCTGAGGCTGGCCCTTCAGAAGCCGGGCCTGAGGGTCTACCTGGTGGAGGGGAGGGCCGAACAGGGCCGCCTCAAGGTTCCCTTGGCCATCGGAGCCCGGATGCTGACGGTCTACCGCTACTGGGAGAGCCCCAAGGGCTTCGAGAGCTACCTGCAGACCTGGACAGCCCTGGATTCGGCGGTCCTGGGTTTCTTCGCCAAGGGGGTGAGGGGCTACGTCAAGGGCCGGCAGGACGAGTTCATCGCCTACATCAACGGCAACATCGCCCAATTCGGGGAGTTCGCGGAATCGAGCCCCCTGGAATTCCACGATCCCCTGAAGCGGGAGGGGGATCCGGTGGCCCTGCGGGACTTCGAACGCCTTTTCATGAGGAAGTGATGGACCTCCAGAATCCCTACGATCCCCCCCAGGCCCCGGTGGAGGACCCCCGGGTCGGCATCGGCGGCCCCCTGCTGCCCTGGGAGGAGCCGGCGGCCTCGGCCCCTTGGATCCGCCGCCTGTGGGACACCCTGGGGCTCTTCTGGTCCCGGCCCGCCGAAGCGGGGGCCGGCGTGGCTGCCACCCCCCGCCTGGGGCCCCCCATCGGGTTCTACGTCCTGACGGGCCTGCTCCCGGCCCTGGCCGTCGGGGTGCTCGACCTGCTCCACCCCGTCCATCCCTTCTGGAAGGCCTGGCTGAACCTGCCCCGCCAGGAGGCCCCCAGCGGCGGCCTTCTGGCGGCGGCCCTCCTGGGAGCCCTTTTCTTCGGGCCCCTCTTCGTGGCCATCGGCTTCCTGATCCTGGGGGCCCTGAACCACGCGGGCCTCTGGCTGGCCCGGGGAACCCGCGGCGGCCGGGGCCTGGTCACCACCTACCGGAGCCTGCTTTACACCGCCGGGGCCCGGGCCCCCCCCATCGCCGGGATCCAGGCCGGCCAGCCCCTCCCGGCGGGGCTCGGCCTGGCCCTTCAATTCGTGACGGCCCTCGCCCACCTCGGGGCCACCTGCTACCAGGGGGTGATCCTGGCCGAGGCCCACGGGACGGATCGCTGGCGCGGGGTCCTCGGGGTTTGGTTGCCCCTGCTGGGCTTCGGCCTCTGCTGCGGGGTCTGCGTGGGGCTGGGGTGGACCCTGGGGGGCGAGGCCTTCCATGAAGGGCTTCGCCAGGGCCTGCGCGGGGGCCGCTGACGGTGCTCGAGCTTCCGCGCCCCTGGAGGGCGGCCCTTCGGCCCTGGCGCGGCTTCGACCCCGAAGGGTGGAGCCCGACCCTGGGGGCGGCCCTGGGGCGGATGCTTCTGGCGCGGGGGGCCGTGGGCCTCCTGTCCGCGGCCCTGACCCTGAGGGCGGCGGCGGAGACCTGGGATCGGGTCCGTCGCCTGGAGGGGCCCGTGGGCGAGGCCCTCCTTCGGGCCCTGGGCGGGGAGGTGCAGGCCGAGGATCTGCGGCAGGCCCTGGGGGGCCTTCCGGCCCTTCCCCGGCCGGGGGCCTGGCTGGTGGCGGTGGTCCCCCTGGGGATCCTGGGGGAATGGCTCCACCACGGCGTTTGGGATCACGTGGGGCTGTGGGTGCTGGGGGGCCTGGGGACGAAGCGCGGCCTTCGCCGGACCCTCCTGGCCGAGGCGGAGGCCATGGAGGCGGGGACCGTGGGGGCCCTCCTGGGCCTCGGCGCCTTCCTTCCGGGTTCGCCGGCCTGGGCCTGGCTCCCCTTGGGGGCCGTGGGGGCCTGGTTCTGGATCCTCCGGGGCTTCGCCCTGGCGGCCCACCACGGATGCCCGCCCTGGAAGGGGGTCCTCGCCACCCTCGTCCACGCGGCGCTGATGCTCTGCTGCGGTTGCGGACTCCTCTTCCTGTGCGGCCTGGCGCTCCAGGGGCTGGGCTGAGCCGTGCGGAGGGTGCCCCTTCTCGCGCTCCTGGGGTCGGGACTGCTGGTCCTGGGCCGGATGCTGGGCGGGGCCCTGGAGCGGGGCTGGATCGTCCTTCCCCCCTGTCCCTTCAAGGCCCTGACGGGCTGGCCCTGCGCCACCTGCGGCCTGACCCGCTGGGGCCTGGCCCTGGCCCGCGGGGACTGGCGGGGGGCCCTGCACTGGCACCCGGCGGCCTCCCTCCTGCTCGCCGCCTTTCCGCTGGTGGCGCTTTGGGACCTGCGCCGGGCCCTCCGCGGCGATCCCTATCCCCCCCTTCCAGAGGCTCCCTGGGCGCGCTGGGCCTTCCTGGCGGGCCTCGGGTTGGCCTGGGGCCTCCAGGCGGCGCGGGGGATATAAAAAGCCTGCGAGGTCGGGCATCCTGGGGCATCCCCCCGAGGCCCCCATGTCTTTCCAGCAGATCCTGGACCAACTGATCCAACGCATCCCCGAGGCGGTGGCGGCCAGCTTCAGCGATCGGGACGGGGAACCCATCTGCATGCGCACCCTCCAGGTCACCAACGAGGCCCTCCAGCTGCTGGGGGCCTACCAGCAGACGGTCAAGCGCCACTTGGTCCAGGCCATCGAGGAGTTCGACCGCGGCGAGATCGAGCAGCTGATCTTCGGCACGGCCGAGCACTGGATCCTGGTGTCCGGGGCCTCGGAGGGGTGCACGCTGGTGCTGGTGATGCGCCGGGACGGGATCCTGGGACGGGCGCGCTTCGAGATGGCCAAGGCCGTCGAACTGCTGAACCAGGAACTCTGAAAGGAACCTTATGGCACGTTTGACGGGCCTCCTCGGCATCGTGGCCTTCGTGACCCTCGCCGTCGCCCTCTCCCGCCATCGGCGGGCCATCCACTGGAGGACCGTGGCCTGGGGTCTCGGGCTCCAGTGGATCTTCGCCCTGGTGGTCCTCAAGGGGACCTGGATCCAGGCGCACCTGGCCTTCCTGCCCTGGCCCACCCTGCACGTCTTCCATCCGGGGGAGCCGGGCCAGTGGCACGCCCAGTTCGGGTGGATCATCCTGGTCCTGATGTTCCTGCCCATGCTGCTGCGGCGCCTGGGGGGCATCGATCACAAGCCCTTGAACTGGGGCATCTTCGCCGTGGTGGTCGCAGGGCTTCTGCGGGGCAACCTGGTGGGCCACGCCTTCGACCAGATGCGGGTCAGCGTCGAGCACCTCATGGCCTACGCCCACGAAGGGGCGAGCTTCGTGTTCGGGGCCCTTTCAGACCCGAAGGCCTCCATCGGCCTGGTCTTCGCCTTCGTGGTGCTCCCCACCATCATCTTCGTGGCCAGCGTCTTCGCGGTGCTCTACTACCTGGGCGTCATGCAGTGGGTGGTGGGGGCCTGCGCCCGGGCCATGGGGAGGCTCCTCAAGGTGAGCGGGGCCGAAAGCGTGTCCGTGGCCGCCAGCATCCTCATGGGCCAAACCGAGGCCCCCCTCACCATCCGCCCCTTCCTGTCCCGGCTCACCCAGAGCGAATTGATGGTGATCATGACCGCGGGCATGGCCCACGTGTCCGGGTCCATCATGGTGGCCTACGTCCAGATCGCCCACGTGGACATCGTCCACCTCATCACGGCGGTGATCATGACCGCCCCCGGCGCGGTGATGATGGCCAAGATCCTTCAGCCCGAGGTGGAGGAGCCCGAAACCCAGATGTCCGTCACCGGCGGGGACCTGAAGGTGGACATCCCCAGCCACGACGCCAACGTGCTGGACGCCGCGGCCCGGGGGGCCTTCGAAGGGGGTCAGCTGGCCTTCAACGTGGCGGTGATGCTGGTGGCCTTCATCGCCCTGGTGGCCCTGGTCAACGGGCTCATCAAGGGCCTCGCACCGGGCCTCAGCCTGGAGGTGATTCTGGGCACCGTCTTCAAGCCCTTCGCCTTCCTGATGGGAGTGCCCTGGGGCGAGGCCGGGCAGATCGGAGCCCTGCTGGGCCAGCGCATGGTGGTGAACGAGTTCGTGGCCTTCATAAATCTGGGGCAGCTGACCTCACTTTCCGACAAGGGCAAGCTGGTGCCCACGTTACCCACCAGGTGCCTCCAACAATTTCACACACTCGCATACCAAACTGCGCCGTAACGGAACATCGCTC
>CAYSXG010000067.1:0-10316 GCA_964434895.1 uncultured Solibacteraceae bacterium
TCCTGTCCGGGGGGACCGCCTGCCCCTCCGCTGCATCGAGCCCTCCGCCCGCGGGGAGGGCCCTCGCTCGCAACCTTCAGTGGGCCTCGATGAGCGCAGGCATTCCACGCTGGCCCCGCTCAGCCGACCCGAAGGGCGTCCTGCTCGGTGGCGAAGATGGAGAAGTAGTTGGTGAGGTTCGTCTGGTCGAAGGTCTTCTTCACCTGGGGGGGCAGGCAGCAGAGGTGGAGCTTGCCGCTGTTCTTGTCCACGCTGTTGCGCGCCGCCACCAGGAGGCCGAGGCCGCTGGAATCGATGAAGCTGACGCCCTCGAGGTTGATGACCAGGAGCTTGGGCTGCTGGGTGGCCACCGTATCGCGGATCACGTCGCGCAGCTGGGCCGTGACCTCGAAGTTGACCTTGCCCTGGATGGTCACCACGGAGGCGCTGCCTTCCTGGCGGGTCTGGATGTTCAACATGTCGGTGCCTCCCTCAGAATTCCACGCAAGACGCGCCGTCGAGCTGCCTCTTTTTGTCGTTGCTTATATTCTGCATGAGAAGCCGGGCCGCTTTGGGAATTTTGAAACCCGGCTCGTTCCATGATTTGAACTTCGTGTGCGAAGAAGAACGTAAACTCTTCTTGTTCTTGGATCAACTCCGGAATGTGGAGGAAGTCGCCGAGCTCGGGGGTGCCCTTCTTATCGAAGTAGGCCTGGACCCGCTGAAGGGCCGTGACGGCCGGGCTCGGGAGGCGCACCAACGTGCGCGCCGTGAACTGGACGGCGGAGTATTCCTGGTTCGTGAAGGGATTGGCCTCCAGGGCCTTGGCCCGGATCCGGAGCCGCTCGCAGAGGGCCTCCCGGGCCTCGGGGCCCAGGTCCTGGATCTGATAGACCGGGGGCAGCTCCTCCATCCATGCCTGGAGCCGGGCCATGTCGAACATCAGGTTCCGGCTGCGGGAGGGCTTGATGTGGGTGGCCATGAGCACATGGTGATCCAAGAGGAAGCGGATCACCAGCAGGACCCCCAGCTGGTCCTCGGCCACCAGGCGGATCCCGATCTGGTCGTAGATGGTCTCCGCGACGTTCTCGGGCTTGTGGAGCATCTTGAGCAGGATGGAGTTCCGGTCCTTGTTCTCCTTGCGTTCCACGGCCACCAGGGGCACCTCCCAGCCCCCCTTCAGGACCCAGCCCCCCTCCGCCGTGCGCGCCAGGAAGCGGTCGTAGCGCTCGAAGACCTGGGCCTGGATCTCCTTCAGGAAGCGCAGGATCAGGTTGTGGTCGATGTGGAAGAGGGTGTGCATGACCCGCAGGATCGCGCAGCTCCAATGGGCCCGCTCCGAGCGGTTCCCGGCCTCGTCCAGGGGCTCCGAGGCCCACACCAGGAGGTTCAGGGGATCCTCCAAATCCCGGAAATGGGCCGGGATCCCGGCGTCCTGGCGCTCCAGGATCACCCGCTCCAGGAAGACGAGGGCCTCCTCGTAGACCCGCGCCACGTGCGCCCGCTGATAGGGCACCCCCATGTCGTAGCCGTAGTTCAGGGCGAAGTCGCGGGCCTCGTCCAGGCCCGTGATGCGGAGCCTTTCGAGATCGATGGACGACTCGCCCCCCAGGATCACGCGGGTGACCTCGGGGGGAAGGGGGAACGGCGGGTGGTACGGCATGGTCCGGGGAGTTTATCGTGCGGGGCCGGAAGAAGAATGAATCTGGTCATGGGGCCCAAAAGGAAGGGCGCCCGATCGGGCGCCCTTCTGGGAACGAATGGGCCTACTTGACGGCGAAGGCGGCCACGAGCACGTAGATCACGAGGGCCTCGATGAGGGCCAGACCGATGATCATGGTGGTGCGGATGTTGCCGGCGGCCTGGGGGTTGCGGGCCATGCCTTCGCAGGCGGCCACGACGGCCTTGCCCTGGGCGGTGCCGCAGCCGGCGGCCGCGAGGGCGAGGGCCAGGTGGGCCAGGTACTTGCCGTTGAACAGGTCGCCGGCGCCGGCGGCGGGGGCCTGGGCGAAGGCGACGACGCCGAGGGCGAAGAGGGCGGCGGTGGTCATGAACTTCTTCATGGGAAACCTCGAAAAAAGGGACGCGGGGTTCGGAATCCCGTCGTCCGGTTGGGAAACGGAGGGGTGGATCCGCCGGCGCAGCCGGGGATCAATGATCGTGGGCCACGGCGCCGGAGAGGTAGATCACCGACAGCATGGTGAACACGAAGGTCTGGATGAGGCCGAAGAAGAGCCCCATGAACATCAGGGGCACCGGCAGCAGGATGGGCAGCATGCCGAAGAAGATGCCCGCCACCACGTGCTCGCCCGCCAGGTTGCCGAAGAGGCGCAGGGAGTGGCTGAGGATGCGGCTGAAGAGGCCCAGGATTTCCAGCGGGAACATCAGCCAGGCCAGGGCCCACACGGGGCCCGCGAAGTGGGCCCAGTACTTCCCGACGCCCTGCTCCTTCATGCCATGGAAGTTGTAGTAGCAGAACACGGTGATGGCCGCCCCCAGGGTCACGTTCCAGTTGGAGGTCCCGGGGTTCAGGCCCGGCAGCAGGCCGAAGAAGTTGTTGAAGAAGACGAAGAGGGCCACGGTGCCGATGAAGGGCAGGTACTTCTCGCTGTGGTGGTGGATGTTGTCCGCCAGCATGTCCTTGAGGCCGGTGGTGACGAACTCCAGCACCTGCTGCAGGGGCCCGGGGATGCGCTGGAGGTTCCGGCGCACCAGGGAGGCCACGGTCATGGCGCTCAGGGCCGCCAGCAGGGCGTTGAGGAGGTGGTCGTAGCGCTCCAGGACGGACAGGGCCTGGCCGTGGGCGAAGGAGCCCCAGGCGTGCCGGGAGAGCCCCAGGAGGTTCGTCAACCAGATGGCGAGTTCGGAAGCGTGGTGTTCCATGGTGGCGAGCCTCAGCGCGGTTCGTCGTCCGACGGATGAAAGAACGAAAGACCCATCAACCGGAGGGCTTCGAGAAGGATCGCGGCGACGAACAGCAGAAGACCCGTCGCCAGCGGAAGCGCCTCCACCGGGTAACGTTCCATCATCCCACGCACCAGCAGAACGATCAACGCCAGTTTCAGCGCGGCCAGGCTCCCGTAGAGCCAGCGCAGGCGCACCTTTTCATGGAGCATCCGGGCCACCAGGAAGCGGTGCAGGGACCAAAAGGCCAGGCTTCCCGCCCCTCCCGCGAGGAAGACCAGGGCGCTCGCCCGGGAGCGCAGCAGCCAGGCCAGGGCCCCCAGGGGCAGCAGGGCCCCCTGGAAGCGCAGCACCCAGGCCAGGTGCTCGGAACCGGGATCGGGCCCCTCCTCGGGGGGCCATTCAGCGTTCATGGTCCTCGTCCCCCCCTTTCCGTCCCTCCTCGGGGGTCTGTCCTTCCGCCTCCTCCGGCGGGTCCTGGGCGGCCTCGTCCATCGCGGCCATGCGCACGCTCACCTTGTAGAGCTCCCAAAACCCGGTGGCCACCCCCCATCCCAGGCCGATCCACTGGCCCGCCTCGGGGTGCCCGAGCCGGGTCCCGGCCCACCGGCCGATGAAGAAGCCCAGGGCGATGGCGATGGGGAAGACCATGCCGAGGGAGAGGAGGTCGCCCCACAGGGCCCGCTCCTTGGGGTCGACGCCGTTTTTCTTGGGACGGAAGATCATGGCGCTCCGATGCGAAACGCGCGGGCCCGAGGGCCCGCGCGTTCCAGGTTAGGCGTCGGACTAACGGGCGTCCAGGACGCTGACGACCCTTTCCTGGGTGGTGATGCCCCGGCTCCAGTCCAGGAGCTTCGGACCGGCCAGGATGCCCACCAGCACCAGCACGCAGGCCCCGGCGATGATGCCGGAGAGGGAGCCTTCCACGGGCTCCGCCGTGCCTTCGCCGGCCTCCTTGAAGTACATCTGGTTCACCACCCCCAGGTAGTAGTAGGCGCTGATGGCGGAGGTGAGGAGGGCGATGACGGTGAGGGTGGTGAAGCCCTGCTCGATGGCCAGCTTGAAGAGGTAGAGCTTGCCGAAGAAGCCCACCAGGGGCGGGATGCCCGCCAGGGAGAGCAGGAAGACCAGCATGGCGAAGGCCAGGAAGGGCTGGCGATGGCCGAGGCCACGGAAGTCCTCGATGCGCTCGCCTTCGCCCTTGCCCTGCAGGTAGATGACGATGGCGAAGGCGCCGGCGTTCATGACCAGGTAGATGAGCATGTAGAGCCACACGGCCTGGGCGCCGGCCTCGGGGTCGTGGCTGAGGACGCCCAGCAGCATGTAGCCCACGTGGGCGATGGAGGAGTAGGCCAGCAGCCGCTTCATACTCTGCTGCTTCACGGCGGCGACGTTGCCCAGGATCATGCTGGCGCCGGCCATGTAGGCCAGGGGGGTGGCCCACTCCGCGTGGACGCCGTGGAAGGCCGTGCCGAAGACGCGCAGGAAGGCCGCCAGGGCCGCGGCCTTGGGGGCCGTGGCCATGAAGGCGGTGACGGGGGTCGGGGCCCCTTCGTAGGCGTCGGGGGACCACATGTGGAAGGGCACGGCGGCGACCTTGAAGCCCATGCCCACCAGCACCATGAGGACACCCGCGAAGACGAGGAGGGCGTTGCTCTTGGGGGCCAGGGCCAGGGCCTGGTTGAGCGCCGCGAGGTTGGTGGTGGTGCCGCCGGCGGCGCCGAAGAGGAGGCTGATGCCGTAGAGCAGCAGGCCGCTGGAGAAGGCCCCCAGCAGGAAGTACTTCACGGCCGCCTCCACGCTCCGCTGCTGGTTCCGGAGGTAGCCCACCAGGATGTAGATGCAGATGGCCATCAGCTCGATGCTGAAGTAAACGCTCACGAAGTCCGTGGCCCCGCAAAGGAACATCATCCCCGACAGGGAGAAGAGGATCAGGGCGTAGTACTCCACGGTCTGCTCCCGCAGCCCGTCGAGCACCTTCTGGCTCATGAGCACCGCCAGCACGGAGGCGATCCAGCAGAGCCACTGGAAGCCCTTCGCCAGCCCGTCCACGGCGTACATGCCCGAGAAGCCGGCGCCGGTGGGGGTCCGCAGCATCAGGAGGCCCGTGACCCCCAGGAGGAGCAGGGTGATATTGGCCCACTTCTCCTTGGTCATGGGCTTGAGCAGCCAGCTATCCAGGGGCCAGATCATGAGGGTCGCGGCCAGCCACAGGAAGAGCTGGGGCCAGATCAGGCCGCAATCCTGGCGGAGGGCCGCCAGCAGTCCTTGCGCGAAACCCATCAGCGGCCTCCGTTATGGGCGGGCGCTTCAGCGGCATGCTCGGCAGGCGCCGCGTGCTCCTCGCCTTCCTGGCCTTCGCCGTGGGCGTCGTGGGCCTCCATGGCCTTCATGCCCATGGCCGCGGCCTTGCGCTGGATCTCGTCGAGCTTCTGGGCCTCGTAGAACCTGGGATTGGCCTGCTCCACCAGCTTCTTCACGGGGGCTTCCATCACGTTCATGAAGGGCATGGGGTAGAGGCCGATCCAGAAGGCGGCGGCCACCAGCGGCGCGAAGACGAGGATCTCCCGGGTGCCGAGGTCGCTCATCTCGCTGTTGACCTTATTGATGGGGCCGAACATCACCCGCTGGAACATCCACAGCATGTAGGCGGCGCCCAGGATGATGCCCGACGTGGCCAGCACCGCGGCCCAGGGGTAGGACTGGAAGACGCCCGCCAGGATGGCGAACTCGCCGATGAACCCGTTGAGGCCCGGCAGGCCGATGGAGCTCATGGTCAGGATCATGAAGATCGTCGCGTAGACGGGCATGGTCTTGGAGAGACCGCCGTAGTCCGCGATCATGCGCGTGTGCCGGCGCTCGTAGACCACGCTCACCGCGAGGAAGAGCCCGGAGGTGCTGATGCCGTGGTTGAGCATCTGGAAGACCGCGCCCTTGATGGCCGTGGGGTTGAGGGCGAAGAGGCCCAGCATGCAGAGGCCCAGGTGGCTCACGGAGGAGTAGGCCACCAGCTTCTTCATGTCCTTCTGGATCATGGCGACCAGGGCGCCGTAGATGATGCCGATGATGCTGAGGGCCAGGAACCAGGGCATGAGCTCCAGGGTGGCCCCGGGGACGATGGGCAGCATGAAGCGGAGGAAGCCGTAGGTCCCCATCTTCAGCAGGATGCCCGCCAGGATCACGGAGCCGGCGGTGGGCGCCTGCACGTGGGCGTCCGGCAGCCAGGTGTGGAAGGGGAACATCGGCACCTTGATGGCGAAGCCGATGAAGAAGGCCAGGGCCACGAGGATCTGGAAGGTGTGCGACTGGGCGGCGATGACGTCCCTCATGCCGTGGAAGGAGGCGATGGAGAAGTCGTAGTGGCCCATGGTCTTGTGCTGCAGGAAGTAGATGGCCAGGATGGCCACCAGCATCAGCACCGAGCCGCCGAGGGTGTAGAGGAAGAGCTTGATGGCGGCGTAGAGCTTCTGAGGGCCGCCCCAGACGCCGATGAGGAAGTACATCGGCACGAGCATGATTTCCCAGAACAGGTAGAAGACGAACATGTCCTGGACGATGAAGACGCCGAGCATGGCCGTCTGGAGCACCAGGAGCCACACGTAGTACTCCTTGAAGCGCTCCTCGATGTTGCCCCAGGAGCAGGCCGCGGCGATGGGCCCGATGAAGGTGGTCAGCAGCCAGAGCAGGAGGCTGAAGCCGTCCATGCCCACGCTGAACTTGGTGCCGAGGGTGGGGATCCAATCCACGTGCCAGACCCACTGCACCTTGTCCATCTGGCCGGCCAGCTTCAGTCCCTCGAACCAGAAGGGGACGCTCAGGCCGAAGCTGATCAGCAGGATCAGGACCGAGCCCCATTCGAAGGCTTTCCGGTTGGTCTTGGGAATGGCCAGAAGGGCCACCGCCCCTGCCAGGGGCAGGAAGGTGACCAACAGCATCAGGAGGGTCATGGTGCTCATGGGTACTCCAACCAGGGAATAATGCGGAACGTCTTAGGCGAGGAACTTGACGAAGGCGAAGATGATGAAGCCGAGGAACATCACGAAGGCGTAGTTCTGCACGCGGCCGCTCTGGAGGGCCTTGAAGCCCAGGGCCGCCTGCTGGATGAGCCAGGCCACCAGGTTGACGGCGCCGTCCACGATCTTGCTATCGATCCAGAACGAGAAGTTCGCGGCGGCCTTCGTGAAGCGCGCGGCGCCGTTCACCATGCCGTCCACCACCCAGGTGTCGAAGCTCCAGAGCTGGGCCGAAAGGCGCTTGCAGGGCTCGATCAGCATGGCCTCGTAGAACTCGTCCACGTAGTACTTGGCGTTCACCCACTCGAAGAGCTCGGGGAAGCGCCGGACGAAGGCCTTGGCCCGGGACCAGCTGGGGTCGACGCCGTAGATCCAGACCGCCAGCAGCATGGCGGAGGGGGCCCAGACCACCGTGGCGAAGAACATCAGGCCGTACTCGATGGCCGGCGCGGCGTGGTGGCCGTGGACGGGCGCGTGGACCTGGTAGAGGAGGGGTTCCAGCCACCTGGAGAAATGGTCGTTGCCGAAGACCTTCCCCAGCGTCTCGAGGCTGTGGGGGAGGTTGAGGAAGCCCAGCACCACCGCGAAGACGGCGAAGATGAGGACCGGCAGCCACATGTTCCAGGGGACCTCGTGGGGCACGTGGCCGGGCACCAGATCGTGGTCCTCGGGGTCGTCGCCCGCGTGGTCGTGCTGGACGTGCAGCTCGTGGGCGTGGGCGTGGGCATGGCCATGATCGCCGTGGCCGTGGTCGTCATGGCCGTGATCGTCATGACCGTGATGGGCCTCGGACTGCACCGTGAGGCCGTAGGGGTCGTCCCCGGCGCCGCGGTACTTGCCGTAGAAGGTCATGATCATGAGGCGGGTCATGTAGAAGGCGGTGCAGAAGGCGCCCAGCAGGCCCATGACCCAGCAGAGCAGGTAGAAGGCGCCCTCCCCGTTGTGCCAGTGCTCGAAGACCTTCCACAGGATCTCGTCCTTGGAGAAGAATCCGCTGAAGGGGAAGATGCCGTTGATGGCCAGGGTGGCCAGGCCCATGCTCAGGAAGGTCATGGGCATGTACTTGCGGAGCCCGCCCATGTTGCGCATGTCCTGCTCGTGGTGGCAGGCGGCGATGACGGATCCGGAGCCGAGGAAGAGGCAGGCCTTGAAGGCCGCGTGGGTGAAGACGTGGAACATGCCGGCGGTGAAGGCACCGGCACCCATGCCCATGAACATGAAGCCGAGCTGTGAGACCGTGGAGTAGGCCAGCACCTTCTTGATGTCGTACTGGGCGAGGCCCATGGTGGCCGCGAAGAGGGCCGTGAGGGAGCCGACGAAGAGCACCAGGCCCAGGGCCACCGGGGCCTGGACGAAGATGAAGTTCAGGCGGCAGATCATGTAGAGGCCCGAGGTCACCATCGTGGCCGCGTGGATCAGCGCGGAAACCGGAGTCGGGCCCGCCATGGCGTCCGGAAGCCAGACGTAGAGGGGGATCTGGGCGGACTTGCCGCAGGCGCCGACGAAGAGGCAGCAGCCGGCGAGGTTGAACCAGAAGGTCGGCGTGGCTGTGACGCCCACGATGGTGATGGCCTGCTGGGCGCTGACCGCGCGGGTCATGCCCATCATGGTGTCGAAGTCCACGCTGCCGAAGAGCATGAACAGGATGCAGAAGCCCAGCACGAAGCCGAAGTCGCCCACGCGGTTGGTGACGAAGGCCTTCTTCCCGGCGACGGCCGCGAATTCCTTATCGAAATAAAAGCCGATGAGCAGGTAGGAGCAGAGCCCCACGCCCTCCCAGCCCAGGAACATCATCATGAGGTTGGCGCCCATGACGAGGTTGAGCATGCTGAACACGAAGAGGTTCAGGTAGGTCATGAAGCGCCAGTAGCGCCCGTCCTTCTGCTCGTCCGCCATGTAGCCGGTGGAGAAGAGGTGGATGAGGAAGCCGGCCCCCGTCACCAGCAGGCCCATGGCCGCGGAGAGGGGATCCATCTTGTAGGCCCACTTCATCACGTTCTGGGCCACGCCGCCGTTCACCCGGGCCCCGCCCAGATCGAACCAGGTCCACAGATCGAAGTGGAGGCTGCGGGCCTCGGGGGCCATGCCCAGCAGCTTCACGAAGCCGAGGACCGCGATCAGGAAGGCCGCCCCCACGGACCCCAGGGCGATGGCGTTCACCACGGAGGTGTTCTTGAAGCCCGCGTTGTTCCGCCGACGGAACAACAGGCCGTTGAGGCCGTTGAGCAGGGCGCCGAAGGCCGGCAGGAAGGGAATCAGCCAGAGCAGCGACCATTCGGTGCTGGCGGGGTTCAGTGCGTGTTCCATGCTCATGCGCTCCTCGAGCTCTCGTCGTCGTTCGTCGGGCTGCTCAGCCCTTGAGCAGGTTGATCTCGTCGGCCTGGATGGTGTCCTTGCGGCGGTAGAGGGCCACCACCAGGGCCAGGCCCACGGCCACCTCGGCGGCGGCGAAGCCCATCACGAAAAGGGCGAAGGCCTGGCCCGCCACGGTCCCGCTCTGGCGCGCGAAGGCGATGAGGTTCAGGTTGGCGGCGTTGAGCATGAGCTCCACGCACATGAGGATCACCAGGGCGTTGCGGCGGATGAGGACGCCGACGATGCCCACGGAGAAGAGGAGGAAGGAGATCGCGAGGACCGCGTTCAGGCTCGGCATGTCACACCCGCTCCGCTTTGGCCAGGACCACGGCGCCCACCAGGGCCACCAGCAGGATCACCGACAGGATCTCGAAGGGAAGGAGGTAGTCGGCGAACATCCCCCGGCTCACGGCCTGGGCGTTGTTGGCCGCGACGTCGAGGCCCTGGGCCAGATCCCCCCGCAGGGTGAGGGCCGCGGCCGCGCGAGGGCCGAAGATCGCCCCCCTGAACACGCCGAGGAAGGCGAGGGCCCCCAGCAGGACCGCGGGGACCGCGATCTTCGTCTGGAACATGAAGAGGCCCTTTTCCTTGTACTTCGTCATCTCCACCAGCATCACGACGAAGAGGAAGAGCACCACGATGCCACCGGCGTAGACCAGGATCTGGGCGACCCCCAGGAACTCCGCCTGCATGGACAGGAAGCAGCCCGCCACGCTGAGCATCGCGAACAGGAAGCCCAGCACGCTGTGGACCGCGACCCGGGAGGAGACCATGGCCACGGCGCCGCCGATGGCCATCAGGCCGAAGATCAGGAAGAGGTTTTCCCCCAATTTCTGGATGAGCTGTTCCATGGCGGACCTATCGAGAGGGTTCGGCGGTGAGGGTTCGGGGCGGGCTACTCGGCGACGGAATACTGACCGACGGAGGAGGGGCGGAACATGTTCTCCCCGCCCTCCATGCCGATGGACATGTCCTCGCGGTTGTACACCGCCAGTTCGAACTGGTGGTTGAGGATGATGGAGTCGAAGCCGCAGCTCTCCACGCAGAACTCGCAGAAGATGCAGC
>CAYSXG010000068.1:0-10261 GCA_964434895.1 uncultured Solibacteraceae bacterium
CGCCGCGGCGGCGCCGGCGACGAGGCCGATGCCGAGCGTGCCGGCGAAGAGGATCTGCGGCGGCACCATCCCCGGCGTGGCGAGGAACATGCCGATCACCGCCGTGAAGACGATGAGCGAGACGACGCGCGGCTTCGTCAGCGCGTAGAAGGCACGCAGGCGATGCGCCAGACCGGCCCGAAGTACATTCGCTTGTGCGTGAGTGGTCACCGGGAAGGACGTAAGCCGCGGAAGGCGAAAAAGTTTAGCACGACGAGCGAGAGCAGCAGAGCCGCCGCGCCCGCGTTGCGCGCGGCGGCGAGCGGCAGCGGCAGGCTGAATGCGACGTTCGCGACGCCGAGCGAGAACTGCAGGAGCACCAGCCCCGCCACGAGCAGCGCGAGGCGGCGCTCGAGGCGCCAGGCGCGCCAGGCCGCAAAGATGACCGCCAGCAGCGCGACGTTGGCGAACAGGCGATGCGCCCAGTGGATCGCCCGCAGCGCGCCGAGCGAGAGCAGCTGGCCGTCGGCCGTCTGTCCGAGCTCGCGCACCACGTGGAAGGCGTTCGCAAAGTCCATCGGCCCGGGACAGCGCGGCAGCTCTGGACAGGCGAGCGCCGCGTAATTCGCGCTCACCCAGCCGCCCAGCACGATCTGGATCGCCACCACGACGAGCGCGACCACGGCAGCCGGGCGCAGCGCGCGCATCTCGGGCGCCGGCGCATGCGGCCACTGCGTGAGCGCGAGCCACGCCAGGAGCGCGAGCGTCGCCATTCCGCCGAGCAGGTGCGCGGTGACGATCGCGGGCTTGAGGAGCATGGTGACCGTCCATGCGCCGAGCGTCGCCTGCACGATCACTACCAGCACGATCGCGGCTGCGAGCAGCGCCGAGCGCCGCAGCCGCCACGCGACAGCCGCGAGGCCGACGATCAGCAGGCCGAGCGTGCCGGCGAGATAGCGGTGGCCCATCTCCTTCCACGCCTTCGCCAGCGCATGGCTGTCGGCGATGTCCGCGGGTGCCGGCTTGCCGTAGCAGAACGGCCAGTCCGGGCAGCCAAGGCCCGCATCCGACAGCCGGACATAAGCGCCCATCACGACCACGATGAACGCCAGCACCACGGCGGCGAGGCAAAGGACACGGTGCGCGCTCATCCGAAGCTCGAGTACTTGAGCAGCCGCTGCAGGTCCTTGATCATCTTCTGCGGGTCGGGCTCGGCGGGAAAACGCATCATCAGGTTGCCGAGCGGGTCGACGAGATAGATATCCGCGACGTTCGGAAGCGCTTTCAGCAGCTGGGCGTCGGCGGCTGCGATGTGACCGCCCTCGAGCGCCGCCGCGAGCTCGGGGCGCGGCTTGCCACCGTCGGTAAGGAGCCAGAGGCGCTCGATCCGCTCCATCTCCTTGCCCTGGGCCTTCCTCACCTGGCGCACGATGTAGAGCTTGCGCTCGCACGCAGCAGAGCAGGCCGCGGTGTCTGCGGTCACCAGCACCCATTTGCCGCGCAGCGGCGCCAGCGCGCCATCGACCGGCCGTGGCTTGAGGAGCTCGCCGTAGCTGGCAGTCCGGCCGGAGATCCAGCGATACTCGTAGGCGAGCCAGCCCAGCGCGAAAGGCGCCGCGCACACGGCGAACACGAGAGCGAGCTTATGCCCCGGGCGCACGGCGCATGGACAGCACGATGACGAGGACGATGGCGAGCGCCGCGAACGAGTACCACTGCAGCGCGTAGCTCTCGTGCTTCTCGATGCCGAAGTCGGGCCGCGGCCAGTCGCGCGACAAGCCGTCCGGAGTCTCGGAGTGCTGCTCGATGACGAGCGGCTCGAGCCTGAGCTTGGTCTCGGCCGCGAACGCGCCGATGTCGAGGTTCTGGCGCACCGTGCCTTTCGGCGCGACGCCGGCCTCCCGCGCATGCGGCAGCCGGTCGAGCCCAATGCCGTCGATCTCGAGCTCCCCCGCCGGCGTCCGCCCCCCGGGGACGCCCCCGCGCGAGGGCAGCCCCGCCCCCCAGCCGCGGGCCTCCTCCCCGTGGGCGGCGGCCAACAGATCCCGGCCGAGAAGGTGGGCGGCGTCCAGGGCCTCCCGGGTGGGGCGGGGGGGCCAGGCGTGCCGGAAACGCCGGGCCAGGTGGCGGCGCTGCCGCCCAGGGGCCCCCTGGCGCCAGGCCCGGAGGACCCCCGCCAGGAGGGCCAGGAGGGGGGCCAGGATCAGGCTGGCCCAGGCCCAGGGGAAGGGCACCTCGGGCAGTTCGTTGGCGGCGCCGCCCCCGAGGGCCATCCAGAGCCCCTCGTAGGGAGCCGTGCGGGGCACGTCCAGGCGCAGTTCGGGGCTGCGCCGCCCGTCCCCGAAGTCCAGGGAGGGGAGCAGGGTCCGGCCCGGTTGCAGCCCCTGGACCGTGAGCCTCCACCCGCGCCCGTCGGCGCTGGCCTCCACGCTGCGCACCCGCAGGGAGCCCAGGTTCTGTTCGACGGGGGGCCGGGGCAAGGGGGGGGCCGAGGGGTCCGCCTCCAGCAGTTCCAGCACCCCCAGCTCCCCGAAGGGGAGCCTTTCCGGGCCCTTCCAGGCCGGGGCCGCCACCAGGACGCCGGCGGTGAAGAGGACCGCTCCGAGGGCCGCCCTCACGCGCCGCCGCCCTTCATCCAAAGGCCCAGCTTGACCACCGGGTCCTCCAGGATGCTCCAGTGCTGGTGCTCCACAGTGGCGGGGAAGCCGGGGTCCGGCCACTTCGGAAGGCGCCGCTCCGAGGGCAGGTCCGGCTGGAACCAGGCCACCCGGTGCCGGGCCGCGATGGGCTTGAGCAGGGGGGAGAGGCCCTGGAGGCCGGCCCCGTTGCTGAAGATCCAGAGGCGGTGGTCCCGGCCGTGCTCCCCCCAGTGGCCCAGGGCCTCGCGCCAGTGGTCCTGGGCGGGCAGGGCCGGGCCCCGCTCCAGGATGCGCTCCAGGATCCGCAGGCCGTGGACCCGGCCCCGCCGCGGGGCCAGGCGAAGGGCGGGGGTGCGGGCGTCCCCGGGCAGGATGAGGCCCAGCCGGTCCCCGGTGGCCCCCACGGTGGCCATGGCGGCGCCGCAGAGCTCCAGGGCCCAGCGCATGGGGCTCACGGGGTCCCCCAGGTACATGGAGGGGGAGGGGTCCAGGACCAGCCAGAGCACCAGGTCCCGGCTGGCCTCGAAGCGCTTGACGATGGGCTCCCCCACCCGGGCCGTGAGGGGCCAGTTGATGGCGCGGGGGTCGTCCCCGGGCACGTAGTGGCGGTTGTCCACGAAGGTGAGGCCGGCCCCCTTCACGCTGGAGGGGTGGAGGCCCTCGGTGCCCCCCCGCAGCCGCGCGCGCAGCCGCAAGGGCAGGCGCCGCAGTCGAGCGAGGAACCTGGCGGGAAGGGGCATCCTACGAGTGTGCCCTCCGGAAGGCATTCCTCCAATGCGTTCGCGCTTCAGAACCCGGGAAGCGCGAAGGCCGCCCGGGGGCGGCCTTCGGGGAGGGGCCTTCGAGTACCTACCGGAGCAGGGACAGGACCGACTGGCCGGCCTGGTTGGCCTGGGAGAGGGCGCTGGTGCCGGCCTGGTTGAGGACCTGGAACTTGGTGAGGGCCACGACCTCGTCCGAGATGTTGGCGTCCCGGATCTGGGAATAGGAGGCGGTGAAGTTTTCCACCTGGATGCCGAGCGAATTGGACACGGAGCCCAGCTGGGACTGGGCGGCGCCGATGTTGCCCCGGGTGCTGGAGATGGCGCTCAGGGCGTTGCGGATGGCGGCGATCTCGGTCTGGGCGTTGGCGGTGTTCGTGAACCCCGCGGCTGTGAGGGTGAGGCCCGCGGAGGAGATGGTGCCCACGGTGGCGGCGATGGTGCCGTAGTCGCCGGCGTGGATGCTGATGGTGGAGGTGGTGAAGATCTGCTGGGCGTTGAACTTGGTGTTGGTGCCGATGCTATCGATGGCCGTCTGGATCTTCAGGTATTCGGCGTTGATGGTGGTGATGTTGCTGGCGTTGAAGTCGGAAGCGCCCTGCTCCGCCAGCTCCGCGGCGCGGGTCAGGAGGTTCGTGACCTCTTCCAGGGCCCCGTCGGCCACCTGCAGGTAGCTGATGCCGTCGGCGGCGTTCCGGCGACCCTGGGCGGCCACCCGGATATCGGCGCCGAGCTTGTTGCTGATGGCCAGGCCCGAAGCGTCGTCCGAGGCCCGGTTGATGCGCCGGCCCGTGGTCAGGCGCTCGATGGTCTTCTGGAGCCCTTCGCCGGTGATGCCCAATTGGCGGCTGGCCTGCAACGCGGCGACGTTATTGAGAATCGATGGCATGGCATCCTCCCGGCCCACTCGATCGCAACTCCCATGCCGGGACCTGAAGCAAATCCGGCCGGCGGGAGATTCCGGGGGGGTGGAGAGGGATGACCTTGGTTAAATCATTTTATTCAAGTGCTTGTGTTGCAATGCATGGAACGGCCGGCCCGGGGACCTTTCGAGGGGAACATCGAAGGATCCCACCGAGGCTCCCCCTCGGAGCCCCTATGAGACTGGGCATGAATTGCTCTTTGTCTTTATTGGGGCAGGCCCAACCCCCCCAGCCCGGTCAGGAATCCCTCCTGGGGCGCCCGGAGCACCGTGCCCACCTGCACGGTCCCGGTGCTCCGGGGGCCCAGGTGCAGGGTCCAGCTGCGCACCCCCGGGCTCCGCTCCTCCCCGGGCGTGCTGTCCGTCGTGGAGCTGATCTTGAGGTTTTCCACGGTGGAGCGGAGGATCCGGTCCGTGACCTCGAGGTCCAGGGCCTCGGCGGTATCGTTCGTGGCCTCCATCCGCTCCCGCAGGGTCCACTGGCGCTCCTTGCTGAAGGTGCCCACCTGCTCCTTCCGGGCCTCCAAGCGCGCGAAGCTCACCCGGGCCCCCCGATAAGGCCCGAAGCCCAGCTCGAATTTCTGGCCCGGCGCGGGCACGATCAGCTGGGTCTGCCCCAGCCGCTGGGTGCCGGCGAACTGCACGATGGGCGCCCCGGGGAAGAGGGGGAGGCCGGCGGGGGTCGGGAAGCGGGCCACCTGGTAGGCCGTCGGGTCCAGGCGGGGCGCGGCCACCAGGGCCAGTTCCGGATCCAGGTCCTTGGCCACCACCTTGAAGCGGTGGGGTTCCCCATCCGAGGGGACTTCCTTGGTTCCTTCCAATTGGAAGGTGGTGGCCAGGCCCTGGGATTCCTCGAGGATCTGGCCGCCCCCCTCTTCGGCGGGGCTCGCGGCGTCCATCACGTAGGTGTTCTGGACCGCGGCGCCGCCGACGACGCCGGGGGCCAGCGCCGCCTGGCCCTTGGCCTCGGCCATGGCGTAGATGGGTGCGGCGGGTGGGGCCGGCGGCATCCAGCCCACCTCCTGGGCCCCGGAGAAGCGGGGCACCGCCAGGCTGCGGCTGGCCTTGGCATTGCTGATCTCCAGGCGCACGTCGTCCCAGTCCTCGCCGCTGCGTTGGGTGATGGCGGCGAAGAGCACCAGCTCCAGCTTCCGGCGGTCCGGGGCCAGCCGGGCCTCGTAGGCGGGGGCCCAGCGGGCGGCGCGGGTGCGGTAGCTCAGCTCCACCTCCGCGTCGCCGGCCCGGGGCGTGCTCAGCTCGAGGCTCACGCGGCTGGGGGCCACGCGCTTGCCGGCGTTCTGCTTGGCCAGCTCCGCCTCCAGGCGGGCCTCCTCCTGGCCCTGCCTCTCAAGCTCCCGCTGGCGGCGCCGGTCCCGGGTCAGGAGCTCCCCGAGGCGCCCCTGGAGGCCCCGGCTCAGGTCCAGCAGGTTGGTGGAGCTGGGGGCGGCGCCCACCAGCTTGGCGGAGAGGTCCTTGTCGTAGGCGGCCTGGAGGTTCCGCAGGAAGGCCTCCTCCGCTTGGGAGGCCTCCGCCTCGGCCTCGAGGGCGTCCCGCCGGTCCCGCAGGGCCTCCTTCTCCTTGAGGAGGGCCTTGTATTCGGGGGTCTCGGTGACCACGCGGACCTCGCTGGAGACCGCCAGGTCCCCCAGGCGGGAGCCCTCGGGTCCCCGGGCGCTCACCCGCAGGTCGTCCAGGCCCAGGCCCGGCGGCAGGTTGCGGATCACGAGCTTGGCGGTGCCGGCGCCGGTGATGCGCACCTGGCCCACCCGGGTGACCCAGGCCTCGTCCGGGTGCAGGCGGACCCGGCGGATGGGGGCGTCCAGGTCCGTGGGGGTTTGGGCGGCCAGGGCGAGGCCGAGGAGGGAGAGGAGGCAGGCGCGCATGGGGGCTCCGAAAGGGGGACGGGAGGCGGGAATCACCACTTCACCCTCACGCGGTAGGTGAGGGTCTCGCTGCCCTCGGCGGGCACAGGAACGCTGAACTTGGCGGCGCTGGCGGCCTCCTTGGTGTGGGGGTGGCTCTCCTGGAGGATCTCCCAGTCCCCGTAGATGGGCTCCAGCACGCTGACGGTGACCGGCTCCTTCTTGGCGTTCTTGAGCTCCACCTCGAAGGCCAGCTCGTAGACGTAGTGGTAGCGCCCTTGGCGTCCCAGACTCTTGTAGTCGGTCTGCTTGCGGCGGGCGGTGATATCGAAGGCGTCCCCGAGCTTGAGGCGCACCCGCTCGTTTTTGGGAGTGTGGTCCACGGCGTCCTCCCCGATGAACTGGGCGCGGCCCTCGCTGTCCCGCTTGTAGACCCGCACCACGCCCTTGGGTAGGGGCATGCCCATGCGCGACTGCTCCCGGTTGTCGAACTCCACGAAGACGCCCACCTTCAGCTTCTCCCCCAGGTCGCCGTACTGGCCCTGGTAGTAGTAGTTGTCCCCCCGCAGCAGGAACTCCTTGCGGACCGGCACGCCGGTGGCGCTGAGGAGGGCCACCTGCTTGGTCTGGTTCTCCTGGAGGGTGGTGGGGCGATCGAGGGTGTAGAGGTGGTACTCGAAGAGGCTCTCCTCGGCCATCTGGGGGGCGCTTTCGGCCTTGGCCATCATGGCCACGCCCCCGTTCTTGTAGCCCGGCCGCCGCTCTGGCGCCCGGTTCACGTCCCCGGCCACCAGCTGCAGCGTGGCGTTGGGATAGGTGGCGCCGCTCTGGTTGGTGAGTGTCACCCAGCCGTTGAGGTCCAGCCGACTCTCGTCCGGGGAGAGGTTGGCCACGTAGTCGGCCTTCCAGGAAAGCCCGCCGGTGAGGTAGCTCAGTTCCAGCTTCTGGGGCCGCGCTTCGCCGCTGTGCAGGTCCACCACCAGGGTGGGCCGGGCCCGCAGGTTCTCGGGAACCCGCGGGTAGACGAGGCGGCCCGGGGCCGAGGTCTCGATGCGGTCCGGGAACTGCAGCACCACGCCCCCGTTGGTGGCGAGCACCAGCGCCTCCCCCCGGACCTCCTTGGCGCCGGGCCCCCGGGGGTTGGGCCGCTGGGAGACCACGGTCACCGTGTCGCCCACGAACTTCTCCAGGAGCTTTTGGGGCGTCAGGAGATCGAAGTCGAAGTTCTGCTCGAGCACCCAGAACTCCTTGGGGGCCGTGAGGTTGCGCAGCAGCGCGGTCTCCGGGCGGATCTGGGCGGAGACCTCCTGGAAGGCCAGCTGGGCCCCGCCCCGGGGCAGCCGCACCTCCCGCTGGTCCTTCACCAGGGCGAGGTTGGTGTTGTAGATGGTCACGGCCAGGGCCTGCTGGTCCTGGAGGGTGGTGGGGATCTCCTTGGGGACCTGGCGCTCGGCCTCGGGCCGCGCGGGGGCGGCCGCCAGGGCCAGGGTCAGGCAGGAGAGCAGGGCGTTTCGCATGGGGGCTCCGTGGGTGAGGGGGGTCCTCGCTACCTAGAAATGCCGCTTCGAGGGGATTCCTTTCATAAGAAAGTGCCGGCCCGGGATGGGGGCTCCACCCGCCGCCTCAGGCCGTCAGCACCTTCTGCAACAGGGCCCTCAGATCCTTGAGGCGGAAGGGCTTCTGCAGGAAGCCGGCGAGGCCCTCGGCTTCGCCCGGAAGGTCGAAGTGCTCCCGCAGTTGGCGGGCGAGCAGGGGATGGAGGGAGGGCATGGGTGGCCTCCGATTTCGCCCGAGGCGGGGGGTCCCGTCAAGGGCCTCGGGCCGGCCCGCCCTAGCGGAGGGCGATGAGGGTGGCCCCGGCCCCGCCCTGGGCCTGGGGGGCGTCCTCCACCCGGGCGATGCCCGGATGCCCCTTCAGAGCCTCCCGCACCGCGGCCTTGAGCTTGCCGGTGCCGTGGCCGTGGACGATGCGGATGAACTTCTGCCCGCCGGCGAGGGCCCGCTCCACGAAGCGGTGCACCTCGGTCTCCACGTCGTCGCTGGCGCGGCCGATGAGGTTGAGCTCGCCCTGGACGTCCTCGGCGTCCACCCGGAGCCGGAGGGAGCCCTTGCGGCGCTCGGGTTCGAAGGCCTTGGTCCGCAGGGGCTCCAGCTCCCCCACCCGGGCCTCGAAGCGCCGCCCCTGGGCGGTCTGGAGGCCGACCCGGTCCCCCTTGAGGGAGACCACCCTGCCTTCGAGGCCGAGCCCCCGGTGCCGGGCGTAGCCCCCCTCCTTCAACTGGGGCGGCTCCTCGCCGGCCCGGGGCCGGGGGGCCTGGGCCCGGAGCTCGCTTTCGGCGATCTGGGCCAGGCCCTTCACGCGCTGGTTCGAGGCGGTGGCCAGGCGGTCCATCTGGGCCCGGTCCGCGGGAGCGGTCTCCTTGGCCTTGGCCTTCAGCTCCTTCACGAGGCGCTTGCCCTCGTGGTCGAGGAAGTCCAGCACGCGCTGGATCTTGTCCCGGCCCTCCCGGTGCAGCTTCTCCTGGTCCAGGCGGAGCTGCTCCTCCCGCTGCTGGAGGATCCTGCGGTCCTTGTCGAGGCGGGCCTCCCGCTGGCGCAGGGCCTCCCCCTCCTCCAGGACCCGGAGGCGGTCCGCCTCCAGCTGGCGCAGGAATTCCCGCCAGTCCTGCTCCCGCCGCCCCAGCACCTTCTCCGCCTGCTCGAGCACGGCGGGCTGGAGGCCCAGGCGCCGGGCGATGGTGAGGGCGCGGCTCTGGCCCGGCAGCCCCACCAGCAGGCGGTAGGTGGGCTCCAGGCGCCGCTCGTCGAACTGTACGCTGGCGTTCTGGAAGCGGGCGTGGCGCAGGGCCCACTGGCTGATCTCCCCCAGGTGGGTGGAGCAGAGCACCCAGCAGCCCCGGGCGGAGAGGGCCTGCAGCACGGAGATGCCCAGGGCCGCGCCTTCTTTGGGATCGGTGCCCGTGCCCAGCTCGTCCAGCAGCACCAGGCCTCCGGCCTTGGCGCGGCCCAGGATGGTCCTCAGGTGCACGACGTGGCTGCTGAAGGTGGAGAGGCTGCCCAGGAGGGTCTGGTGGTCCCCGATGTCCGCGTGCAGGGTGGGCAGGGGGGGAAAGCGGCTGCCCTCCCGGGCGGGCACCGCGAGGCCCGAGGCCGCCAGGGCCGACAGCAGCCCGACGGTCTTCAGCACCACCGTCTTGCCGCCGGTGTTGGATCCGGAGATGACGAGGCTGGGGCGCTCGGCGCTCAGGTGGATGTCCAGGGGGATCACGTCGTGGTCCAGGGGGTCCAGCTCCAAGGCCTCCCGGATCCGGGGCAGGAGGAGGGGGTGGCGGGCCTGGTCCAGCTGGAGGGCGTCCCCCCCCAGGTCCGGCAGGCTGCCTTCGCAGAGGCCCGTCCAGCGCAGCAGGGCCAGGATCTCGTCCACGTCCGCCTGGAAGGCCCGCCAGTTCTCGAAGTCCTCCCGCCTCCCGCGCAGCTCCTGCAGGAGCTCCCGAAGGAAGGCGTGGACGGCCTGGGTGAATTCCCGGTCCGCCTCCACGTGGTCGTTGTTGAGGGGGACGGCCTCGAAGGGCTCCACGAAGGCCGTGCCGCCGCTGGAGCTGGTGTCGAGGAGGAGCCCCGCGATCTGGCCCTTGCGGTCCATGCGCACGGGCAGGCAGAAGCGCCCGTTGCGCTCGACGATGCTGGCCTCCCGGAAGGCCTCCGGAAAGGTGCGCAGCACCTTCTGGAGCTTGGACTGGACCGCCTGGAAGGCGGCCTGCCTGGCCCGGTGCAGCTCCGCGAGGCCCGGGACCCGGGTGGGGTCCAGCTCCCCGTCGGCGTTGAAGCTGCGGGCCAGCCGATCCCGCAGGGGGGCGGGGTCCGCCAGGACCTCCGCGCTCACCTGGAGCCGATCGATGCCCAGCACGGTCCCGGCCGGGGCGGGCCGCTCCTCGGGCCAGGGCAGGGAGGCCACGGCTTCCAGCAGCCGGCCGAGGGCCCGCAGGCCTTCCCGGAGCTGGCGCCAGTGTTCGGGAAGCAACCATCCGGCCGGGCTCAGGAGCGGGTCCAGGGCCTCGTCGAAGGGGAGCACCGGGAGGGCGGAGGGGTCCCGGCTCC
>CAYSXG010000069.1:0-10253 GCA_964434895.1 uncultured Solibacteraceae bacterium
TCGCCGCCACGAAGGCGCCGGCCGCCATCGAGAGCGCGCCCGCCACCGCGGTGGTGGTGCCCGCGATCAACACGGTGCCCGGGTCGCCGAACGCGCCGAAGAAGCCGCTCACCGCGCCGACGATCTCGACCAGGCCGTCGTTCAGGCCCAGAAAGATGTTGCGCACGCGGTCCGGATTGATCCGGCGCTCGTCGTCGCCGGTTACCCCGGCGTCCACGTCCCCGAATTCATGGCCGTATCCCCAGGGGTAGCCCGCGATGGTGTTGACCACCGTCTTCCAACCCCACCAATAGAACCTGGTAATGCGTCGAATGTCCTGATTCCCGCGATCGAGCACATAAATCGACCCGCCGCTGCCGGCCAGGATCCGGCAGGGTGAATTGAACCGGACCGGGTCCGATCCCACCTGACCATCGGAACCCCCCGTGGCCACCGGATCCCCGGCCACCATCTCCAGGGACCACAGGGATGGAATCGGCCTGATGACGGAAGCCGCGACGTTTGTCGGGGCCGCCGGTTTCGAGTGGACTTGGCCCACGGCCCCGGAGACCAGAAGGACGGCGAAGCAGGAGCTGGGCAGAGAGAGAGACCGGGACATAGTTTTTCTTTCCTCAGAGGAGCGACGCGAGCCGCAGGACCGCGGATGGGGTGGTAATCAGAACGTCCCCAGCGCTGCTCAAAGCCAAGCCTCGAATGCCCCCCGAAGGCGGAGGAACGCGGGGGGAGATCCCAGGTGCCGTCGGGCCGATGAGGGTGGTAATGGTGCCATCGGGGGCCACCATGCGGACCTTCCCATCATCCAGGACGAACAGGTTGCCTGAGCCATCCGGGACGATGGTGGTGATGTCCGTGAATTGCCCCAGCTTCCCATCGACGTATCCGGACCCCCGGGAAGACACGTACCCCGCGGAATCCACCCCATACGCCCCCCCGATGGTGGTGACACGGCCCTGGGCCACTTTGCGAAGGAGGTCATGTCGGCGGTAGGCGGTCAATGGATCCACCGGTATGTGTGCGTCCGTCCGGTCTGGGGTGCTCGAATCCGCCACATAAAGAGTCCCGTCCACGGGATGGATGGCCAGCGCATGGGGGTGGTTGAACACCCCCAAGGACGGTTCGCTTCCCGTCCACGGCCAAATGACGGGGTTTTCGTCATGCCATCGTTTCAAGGTGTCCGTGTCCACCCCATCCACAGCTGAAAAGAATCCATACATGGGGTCGCCATTGGACGAATAATCCTTGCCCGCCACGGTCTTTATCCACATGTGGCTATGGTCCGCGTCGCCTTCATCTACAAGCACCCTGATTCGTCCGCTAACGGGTTCTGTAAAGTAGGTCTCCACAATGTTCCCAATCCGGCGAACCGCGATGGAGGTCGGAAACATCCGCGTCTGGTCCAGAGCCGTGGGCCCGTCCTTCGGATCCGTCCGGGCGGTCCCGTTCCCCTTAAAGGGGCCCGCGAGGGTCAGGACCCTTCCGTCGGGGTCGATCCTCCTCAGGGTCGCGGAGGCGGCTTCGAGCACGTAGAGGTAACCCAGGCTGTCCGTGGCCATATCGCCGGGGCCTGAAAAACGGGCGCCGAGACCCATGCCATCCACGTCCCCGAAGGCGGGCGGCGAGGTCCAGGGCTGGCCGGCGAAGGTGCTGACGTATGTACTCCACCCTCCCCAGTAGACCTTGGATATGCGGCGAATGGCCTGGTTTCCCCCATCCACCACGTAAAGGCTGCTGGGATTCGGAGCGAGGACTCGACCTGGGGCATTGAATCGGATGGGATCCGAGCCCACGCGTCCATCGAAGTAGCCGGCGGCTGCGGGGTCTCCAGCCACCACTTCGAGGAACCAAAACGGGATGTGGGGCCTGAGACCCGAGGCGGCGACATGGCCCAGGGGCACCGATCTAGGGACGGATTGGGCCGAGACCCCTGAAACCAATCCCGTGCTGAGGAGGAGGTGGGTGGCGGCCTTGAAGGCGAATGAATTCTGGGACACGAGTTTCTCCAATGATGCGTGGGTGATGCTTCCAGCCTTTAGCTAGGTAAAAATGTCATTAATGTTTGAGGAATATCGCCCGTAAAGATGCCTTGAAAAAGATCCAGTTTGAAAATGTGGAGCAGGCCAACCGTCAGGGTCGGGAACCCCCTCGGAAACACCAGGGTTCGGGCACGGGCCATGAGCCAGATCTCACCGAATTCCACCCTGAGCTGCTGGCCAACCTGCGGGAGACCGCCGTGGACCGCCTTCTGGTCCAGCCGGTCGCTGGCTTCGAGGCGGTCCCGGTGAACCGCTACCGGGAGCTGAAGGCCAGCGGGGTGTTCTAGCGGGCGGGGAAGCCGAGCGTGCGGCTGCAGGACCTCGAAACCTTCAAAGGCCATGAAGAGGTGGCATGCGGGCCTTTGAAGTACCCCTGGTGCGGGTGCGGCTGGGCGGAACGAGGGGCGGCGGTAGTGGCTCTCGGATGCCGTCAACGCACCGAGAATCATTGGCCTCGCCCCGCCCCATTTCGCCCGTCACCTCGGGGGCGGAGCCTTGATTGCCGCTGGCCGGCGCGCCCAGGTTCGCGGGTGAGCCTCTAATGGCTGCAGCCGCAACCGCCGTGGAATTCCGGAGCCCTGGCAGCCTTGACCATCGAGACTCCCTCTCGGACGATCAGGGCGGCCAGCGCAATCGCCGCGACCGCGTCCACCCACCACAGCTTGGGAGAGAGACGATCCAGGAGGCTTCCCGCGAGAAGGATGGCCGAGAGCTGCATGCAGGCCTCGGAGCAGGCGAGGTCGCTCGCCAGCGTGCGGCTATCGAGCGCGGCCACGATGCGTTTCTTTGAGACGCATAGGGCGGCCATCACGGCCAAGCTGATGAGCGCAATGATGAGACCGGGAACGGTGGTGTCTGGATGGCGCCCCCCGCGAAGCTGATCGAGGCTTCCCAGGAGCATGCCAGCCGCAAGAACAAGGAACAGAACGCCTGCGGATAGGACCCCACGCCGCTCTCGCTGGACCATGGCGGGGTCCTCGTGGCGGTGGGCTTCGGCCCGCACGCGCCACAGCACCAGCAGGGCGGTGCCTACCTCCACGAGGCTGTCCACCCCGAACCCGAAGAGGGACACGGATCGGTCGGCCCAGCCGAAGGCAACCGATAGTCCCCCTTCGACCAGGTTGAAGGCCACGGAAATCCAGGCAAGAACGATGGCCCTCTGGACCCACTGGGTCCGGGCGGCGGTCTGCCTCATCAGGACTTCCTCATTCATCCTTAACTCGCCTTCCAAGACGACTCCTCGTTCTTCCTATCGAGCGCAACCGACCCTGCCATCGAGGCAAAGGCGCTCCGCCCCTTCCTCAAGGGTACAGCCCCGGTTACCGCGAAGCGCTTGAATGCGAGCCAGGCACAGGTTCCATGCTGGCGGCCCTGACCTTATCTCGCACCGGAGATCCAGGCCGAGGTGCTGCCGGGGAACAGCCGGCTGTCCTGACAAGAAGCTGCTCCTCGTGGCCCGGATCGAGGGCTGGGCGAAACAGTGGGTGGCGATGAGGCCCCCGAGGGGCGGTCTCCTGCCTGACCCGGGGGACCCTTCACCTGAATTCCTCGACGGGCATAGAATCCTGGAATCCTTTCCGCAGGAGAGTCCCATGACCAAAGCCGCTACGACGTCCCGCGAGATTCATTGGCTGCCCGAGCCGGAGGAGCACGACTACCCGGCGGCGGAGTCCTATCTGCGGCTGCTCTTCGGCGCGGACCGTCTGGCCAAGGCGATGGCCAGCCTGAGGGCCGCGGAGGTGGTCCAGTTCAAGGCGAAGGACCTTTTTCGGGCTTCCCGGCTGTCCCTTCTCGGGGTGAGCAATTCCCACGTGGAGAAGGACCGCAAGAAGATCAAGAAGGGCGTCCCGCTCTCCCCGCTCCTTCTGGTGCGGGACGAGCAGGCAGGTCATCTCGTTATCGCCGATGGATACCACCGGATGTGCGCCATCTACGGCTTCGACGAAGACGCCTGGATTCATTGCAAGATCGTGTAGGGTTCGGCCCTCCAGGGCGATGAGGTCCTCCAACGGCTCTCGGCCGCCGTCAGAGCGTTTGGGGCGGAAAGTCTCGGATCCTCAACCCAGGGGCCGATTCCGGCGAGATTTCTCGCCCGAATGGCTCTCGGATAGGGCCCTTTGGATCACCACCTATGCGGGCCGTACGCGGGAAGCAGCCGCCGAGGATGGAGGCCGCGGTTCCCCAGATCGTGGCAATTCCATAGAAAATCAAAACTCTTGTGCACACGGTCGGAGCCATAACAAAAAAGGCCGACTTTAGATCGGCCGTTGCGCTTGGTAGCGGGGGCAGGATTTGACCGGGTGCGCTGTGCGCCCCCGGTCTCGCTCCCGGCCCTCCCCCGGAGGGCCTCCGCGATCCCACTCGCAGGCCCAAATCCTGCTGGGCGTGCTCCGCCGGACATGAAAAAGGGCCCGATCGAATCGGACCCTTCGTTTGGTAGAGCAATCGAGCCTATCGACCAACGAGAACCTGGAGAGCGCGCCCTCAGAATCCACCCGGCTGAAGCGAAAGACGGTCGGTGAGTTAAGTCAAAATTCGGTCAAGCCAGGCGTTGGTGTTCGTTGATCAGGGCAGGGCCACCAGAAGGCTAATGGAAGCTGTCAAAGGGCTTACCGGCGGGTTCGGCTTGGGCCGCCTCCGCCGCGTTGTCATCCTCTGGGTCTTTCGCTTCCACGCCGTCTCGCCCCCCTTGAAGCGCATCGAACCCAAGAAAATGGGCAGCCTGGGGAAAGAATCCAGAAGAATTTTTCAGGCCTTTCCGCCCTCGATTACTCGGCCTTCCACTGACGGGCGCTGCGCGTCGCGCGGACCTCCCGATCGATGGCTTCGTCGCTCATGGGCTCGGTCCCGATGGAAGCCGCGAGACGCCAGCTCTCCCTGAGGCTGGCCTTGGCCATGGCTTGGCACGGTTCCTGGTGCTCCAGGGTCTTCGCGCCCCGGATCCGGAACTTCCGCAGCAGCGCCCAGCGCATGACTCCCTCCCTATCCGAGTGTGGCCGAAGCAGCTTCGCTCGCCAGCCGCATCCCTACCTCCGCCGTCGCCCGGAGAGGGGCCTTGGTGCGGCCTGGGCGCGTGGGGCTTTCCGTGGCTGCGTGCCTGCATCCAGGATGCGATCAAAGTCGGTGAGGCTGAGCTCGGGCTCCGGAGGGCTCTGGGGCTCGGGTTGGGCTACCTCCCCGATCGAGATGAGACCGATCTTCAGGGCCTGCTGGGCGCTGCGGGCCAGTTGGTTGAGCTTCCGGGGGCTGGGGTCCTTCTCCATGAGGTTCCGCTCCACCAGGTGCATCAGGCGGAAGGCCAGATGGAGGCTCTTCAACCGGAAGGGCAGGGCCTGGTTGCCCACGGCCCTGGAGACCTTGGCGTCCGCCTCGCGCTGCAGTCCGCTTCTGAAGGCCTCCCGCTGCTGGATCCAGGTCCCCTCGGGCCGCTCCCGGTGGGTCGCCCGGGAGACGGTCGCGGGATCCACGCCGTAGATCCGGGCAAGGTCGCCGGTGCTAGGCCAGCGGCGGCCGGCGCGGCCCCCCTCCACCACTTCCTCGCCCTGCACGAAGCGGTCGCGTAGCTCGTCCCATGGAATGCGGGGTGGCCGGCCCATCAGCGCCTTCTCCTCGGTACCGACTCTTCGTCCCCTTTCCCGCGGTCGTGAAGCGCCTGGGTGAACACTGTCGCACCTCTCCGATCGCCGGTCCGGGTGAGGATGGCCGAAGGAAGAGCCGGTCCGGGGAACTTGGCCCGGCTAAATGCCGTTTAGCCGGGACAAGTGCATTCGGGACGGTTGGCGGCACTTCAGGCTTGGGGGAGGGAACTGGTCCCCGCCTGCCTGGAGGCTCCCGATGGAAGAACCCGCGACCACGCTGCTCTGCTACCGGGGGCCCGAGATCGGGATCGCTCGGAATTCGGTGGGAGGGATGCGCTTCTACCCCATGAAGGCGGGTGGGTGGCTGGGTGAGACGGCACGCCGTCGCGCATCCGCCCTCTTGGGACCTCGTCCTTCATGGGCGGCGGGCGGGTTCATCGACCACTACGGTTGGGGCCCCGGGAGGAAGACCCTGCTGGACTGCAAGGACCTCCTGGTGGAGACGGTCACCGTGGCCCACCTGGGGCAGCCCGGGAAATGGGCAGAGGTGGATGACGTCTGTTTCCACCGGGGCGAGGACGGCCTGTGGCTGGCGGAGACGGATCCGGAGACCGCAGCGGAGCTGATGCGGGATCCGGCCTTCTTCCTCGTGGAACCGGGGGCGCTCCCTTTCGCGTCCACCCTCGTCGCCCTGGGCCCGTGGGGGGATCTCACGCGCCTGTGGATGGAGAAGGGGGTTCTGCTGCCCCGACTGCTGCGCCTCCACGGGCTGGAAGGCAGGGTCCTGGGCCTGGGGCGGATCCTCGCTTCAAGCCCTGAAGCGCATCCCATCGCAGCTGCATCTGCACCGCTGGATCGGCATGCGCTTCAACCGCTTCACGCGTGGCTGGAGGGGGCCTCGAAGCTCCTGGACTGCTGGGTCCGGGCGGGGATCGCCGCCCGTCTGGCCCTCCGCTTCATGGCGCATGAAGCGGAAGGTCTGGAGGTGGCCCGGGGCCTGGTGGTACAGATCCTGGCCCAGGACTCCGAAGCCGCGTGGGGATGGCTTTCCAGCCGGTTCCGCCTCGAACTTCCGGACCCTCGCGAGGACGGAAGCATCGGACCTACTCCGGAGACATGGGACATGACCGGGTGGCTCGCAGCGTTCTTCGTGGCCGCGGAGCAGGCGCTGCAGCGGTTGGAGGAAACGCTCCTGGCGGAGATCCAGGGACGCTTCATTGAGCACCCGGCCCACCCACCCGTCCCAGAGGCCGCTCTGAACCCGCGCCAGGAGAAGGCCCTGGAGGCCCTGCGTACGGGCGGTATGACCGCCTTGAGCACCCGGACCTACGTGGAGTTGAACGGCTGCAGCCGGGCCACCGCCTACCGGGACCTGGCCGACCTCGTGGCGAAGGGCCTGCTGGTGTCCGCGGGGGCAGTGGGCCGGGATACGGCCTATGCGTTTCAGGGAGGGTGAAGCGCATCGACAGAACCATTTGCCTTCCGGGCCGGTCGGAGTGAAACAACACACGGCCAGTAGGGCCGGTGCATGGGAGGTCCGAGGATGGCGAAGCGGAAGCCGGGCGAAGCCCTACCTGCCCAGTCCTTCCATGTCGTCGAGGCCTTGTCCCGCTACGGACCCGAGTCCCTCTCGGACGCCCAGCTGGTGGAAGCCTTGCTAACGCGGGTTGAGCCCGGTCGCGCGGAGGGGATCCTCCGCCAAGCCAGCAGTCTCGGGAGCCTAGCAGCCATGGGGCTTGCGGAGCTGAGGAAGCTGGGCCTCAGCCGCGCAGAGGTGGCACGGTTCGCCGTGCTGCTGGAGGTCCATCGCCGTTCCACCCGCGGTCCGGAGCGGCGCCTGCTCACGTCGAGCCGCGCCGCGGCGGCTTACCTGCTGCCGAAGGTCCGGGGCTGGACCGAGGAGCGCTTCGGCCTCCTGGGTCTCGATGGCCGGGGCGGCCCCGTGGCCGATCGCGTCCTGGCCCACGGTACGACCACCGCCTGCCTCATCAGCCCCCGGGAGTTCTTCCGCGAAGCGCTGCGGGTGGGCGCCGTGCGCGCCCTGGCTTGGCACAATCACCCCTCAGGCGATCCTGCACCCTCGCGGGAAGACATCCAGCTCACGCGGCGCCTACGGGCGGCGGGGGAGGAGCTGGGTGTGAGGCTTGAGGACCACTTGATCCTCGGCCGGGAAAGCTGGCACAGCTTCCGGGCGGCCCAGGGGTGGGACCTGGCCTGACCAGGTGCGAGTTACCCAGGGCACACGGCCGAGACGGCCTCGAATTGCTGGTTTTCGACTGTGATCTCGTCACCTGGATAGATGGTGGCGCCTTCCATGTGACCGAGCTCCGTCGGTGCGTTTTGATGGAGGTTCACCTGGAAGGTTTTAGTCGTTCCAAGCGACTTGCTCTTGAAAATCACAAGCGCCGGAAAATCGGCCTTGATAAGGGTATTCAAGACGACGACGTTGCCGGAGCCCATCACGGCCCGGCGGAAGCTGATCCTGACTGGCATGGAAGGCTTCCGGGCGAGTTCCGTATTGGCCTGCGAGAGCTGAGTGTTCCGCTGCATCAACTGATCTTGGAGCTGCGCTGCTCGGGCCTGCAGCTGCGTCACCTGAACCTGAAGTTGCATAACTTGTGCTTGAAGCCGGCTGTTCTCGGTTTGTAGTCGAGTGACCTCAGACTTCGGCGCACAAGCTGTGCACAGAGCCAGGGCAAGCACAGGAAGGATGGTCGCCTTCGTCATGGGCAGGCCTCCAGAAAGCAGTGAGATCAAGTCGGAGGTAAAGAGGTGATCCCAAATTGCTTCGGTTGCTCGGTATGGCTGGTTGAAAAACGGGGTGACTGAACGGGCGCGGCCCCTTTGCTATACATGTGCGGCTGTGGTCGAAGAATTGACTTGAGAACCTCCTCGTCCAGAGCCACAACACACACCACGCGGACGGTCCGCGGGATGGAGGTGGTGCATGGCTCAGACGAAGCCGGGCGAAGCCTTGGCCGCGGAGGCCCGGGTGATGCGGGCGATGGCCCAGGAGCTGGCGGAGCTGGAGAGGATGGGGCTGAAGGCCCTGCAGGCGCGGTACCTGGAGCTCTTCGGGGAGGAGGCCCGTTCCAAGAACCTCCCCTATCTGCGCAAGAAGCTGGCCTGGCGCATCCAGGAGCGGGTGGAGGGCGGCCTCTCGCCCCGGGCCCAGGCCCTCATCGCCGAGCTGGCGCCGGCGGAGCTGCCCATCAAGGTCCCGCCCGCGCCCAAGAAGCGGATCGAGGTGGGGAAGGGGAAGCTGGCTGTGTCCGAGGCGCCGGAGCCTGTTCCCCAGCCCCGGGACCGCCGGCTCCCGGAAGCCGGCCCGGGCCTGGTGCGGGAAGCCGGGGGGCTGCACCACGGAGGGGAGGTGCTGGCCAGGGGCTTCCGCTACCGGGGCCGCAGCTACGGCAGCCTCTCGGCCGTCGCCCGGGAGATCACGGGCACCGCCTGGAACGGCTTCCTCTTCTTCGGCCTGGTGGCTCGGGAGTCCAGCCATGGCCGCTGAGTCCCGCCCCGCGCCCCGGCGCTGCGCCGTCTACACCCGCAAGTCCACGGCCGCCGGTCTGGAGAAGGACTTCAACTCCCTGGACGCCCAGCGGGAGGCCTGCGAGGCCTACATCCGCAGCCACGCCCTGGAGGGTTGGGTGGTCCTCCCGGAGGCCTACGAGGACGGCGGCTACACCGGCGCCAACACGGACCGGCCCGGCTTCCGCCGCCTCCTGGAGCACGTCCAGGAGGGCCGCATCGACGTGGTGGTGGTCTACAAGGTGGACCGCCTCTCCCGCTCCCTCCTGGAGTTCGCCCAGGTCATGGCCCACTTCGGCCGCCACGGCGTGGCCTTCGTGAGCATCACCCAGAACTTCTCCACGGCCGACCCCGTGGGCCGCCTGACGCTGAACATGCTCATGAGCTTCGCGGAGTTCGAGCGGGAGATGATCACCGAGCGCATCCGCGACAAGGTGGGCGCCGCCCGGCGCAAGGGCCGCTGGACCGGCGGCCATCCGCCCTTCGGCTACGCGGCAGAGAAGGGCCGCCTGGTTGCGCTGGAGGACGAGGCGGCGTGGGTGGCGCGGCTCTTCCACGACTACCTGGAGGGCTGCAGCGCCCTGAAGCTGGCCGAGGAGCTGAACGACGCGGGCGTTTCCCTGAAGACCGCCCAGAAGAAACGAACGCGGCCCTGGACCAAGGACCTGGTGCTGAGGGTCCTGCGCAACCGGATGTACCTGGGCGAGCTCCATTGCCGGGGCGAGTGGGTGCCCGCGGAGCATCCGGCCCTCGTCGAGCGGGCGGTGTTCGAGCAGGTGCAGAAGCACCTGGAACCCCGAAACCGGCGCACCGAACCCATCAGCCGGAACCCCAGCTACCTGGTGCGGGGCACCCTGCGCTGCGGGGCCTGCGGAGGCTGCATGACCACCGCCTCCACGAACCGGAACGGGCGCGTGCACCGCTACTACCGCTGCCTCACCCGGGACAAGGTCGGGCGGAAAGCCTGCGCCACACGCCAGCTGCCCGCCGAGGCCATCGAGACCTTCGTGGTGGAGCGCTTGAAGATCGTTCTGGAACCCCAGGGGGTCCGCCAGCGGGCCCTGGCGGCCCTGGGCCGCCTGCCCGGGCGGAGATTCGCCGACCTGTGGCG
>CAYSXG010000070.1:0-10224 GCA_964434895.1 uncultured Solibacteraceae bacterium
CCAGGCCCCGATCCTTGGGGGCTAAGGGGGGGCCCTCAAGGTGGCCCTGGGCCAAGTGGTAGAGGGCCTCGCGCAGTTGCCGGGCCGCCTCCAGGTCCGCCTCCGAGGGGTGGGGGTTCTTCGACGCCAGGCCCGCCGCCACCAGCCAGCGCCCCAGGTCCGCCGGCGAAGCCAGCAGGTCCCGGGGAGCCTCGCTGAGGCGGAGGGCCACGGTGGCTGCCAAGTCCAGGGCCAGGCGCCCCGAGCGGAACGCGAAGCCGTCCCTCTCCTCGGCGGGCTGGGTGGGGGGAAGGGCGCGCGCCATGGGGCCTCGATGAAACTGTATTGACAGGTTAGCTCGTTGGAGCGGAGATGGCTATCTCACCTCGTAACCATACTGAATGGTTACCAATTTTGGAGCCCTCATGACCCGCTTCTCCGCCCTCGGCCCGAGCGACGCTTCGGGACCCGCCAAGGACCTGCTGGACCGGACCCAGGCCCAGCTGGGCCGCGTTCCCAACCTCTACCGCGCCATGGCCAAGGCCCCCGCGGCCTTGGAGGGTTACCTGGCCTTCCGGGCGGCCCTCGGCCGGGGCGCCCTGAGCCCCCGTCTTCGAGAGCAGCTGGCCCTCCTTGTGGCGGAGGAAAACGGCTGCGGCTATTGCGTCGCCGCCCACGCCTTCCGCGGAGCGAAGATGGGCATACCTCCGCAGGAGCTCGAAGCCAACCGCGTGGCTCGGGCGCAGGACCCCCGCAGCGCCGCCGCCCTGCGTTTCGCCCGGCAGTTCCTACGCGCCCGCGGCGCGGTGTCCGACCTGGAGCTGGACGCAGCGCGCGGGGCCGGGTGGGGCGATGGCGAGATCGGCGAGATCGCGGCCCACGTCGCCCTGAACAGTTTCTCCAACGCTTTCAGCCACCTGGCCCAGCCCGAACTGGACTTCCCCGCCTCAGGCCCGGTGCCCCATGCCTGAGGCCCTTCGCCCGGTTCCCTACGCGGAGGTTCCCGCCCCTTCCGGCCTGGTCCTTTCCGCACTGCCTTTCGAGGCCACCCTCGCGGCGATTCGATCCGCCCTTCGGGCCGAGGACCTGTGGCTCATTCACGAGATCGATCCCCAGGCCATCGTCGCCCGCGCCGGCTACGGCATCGGGCCCACACGCCAGCTGCTCTTCTTCCATCCACGCTACATGGCCCGGCTGCTGGCGGGGAATCCTCACGCCCTGGTGGAGGTCCCTCTGAAGCTCGCGGTCATGGAACTCCCGGACGGACGGGTCGGCGTCCGCCATCCGGACGTGGCTTCCGCCCTGGGGGCCTATCGGGGCCTGGAGACCTTGGCCGCCGAGCTGGGTGGCATCTGCGCCAGGCTGATGGAGGGCCTCCGGCCCAGGGCTTAAGCCCGGGGCCCCGCTTCATCCCTCCGCTGCCGCCGCCTGCAGCAGGTCCCACAGCCCTTCCACGTAATGCCGCTCGGTGCCTTCGGCGCCGATGCTGACGCGGAGCATCTGCCGGCCTTTGAGGATCGAGGGGGTCAGGTAGGCGCGGCCCTCTTCGTTGATGCGGCGGGCGATGGCGAGGTTGTGGACCTTCAGGGCCTCCTCGTCGCCCCCGAGGGAGGCCGGGGCGTGGCGGATGCAGACGGTCTGCAGATGGATCGGGGCCAGGCGCTCCCAGTCCGGTGCCGCGTCCACCTGCTCCCCGAGCCAGCGGGCGTTCCCCAGGTCCCGGCGGAGGCGCTCCTGGATGCCTTCCACGCCCACGTCCATGAGGTAGAACCAGAGCTTGAGGGCGCGGAAGCGGCGGCCCAGCTGGATGTGCCAGTCCCGGAAATTCCTGACCTCCCCGTCCTGCTTCGTCTGCAGGTAGCTGGGATTGGTGCTCATGACGCGAATGAGGTGCTGCGGGTCCCGCACGAAGTAGGCGCTGAAGTCGAAGCCCACGCCCATCCACTTGTGGGGATTGAAGACCAGGGAGTCGGCCCGCTCCACGCCCTCCCACATCCAGCGGCACTCAGGCAGCACCATGGCCGTGCCCGCCATGGCGGCGTCCACGTGGAGCCACAGGCCGTGGGCCTCGGCCAGCTCGGCGATGCCCGCCAGGGGGTCCACGGCGGTGGTGCCCGTGGTGCCCACGCAGGCCACCACCGCGCAGGGCCGCCGGCCGGCCCCTAGGTCCTGGGCGAGGGCCTCCCGGAACAGGTCCAGGCGCAGGCCGTGCTGGTCGTCCGTGGGCAGGAGGCGCAGGTGGGCCCGGCCGAAGCCCGCCAGGAGGGCGGCCTTCTCGATGGAGCTGTGGCCCTGGTCGCTGGCGTAGACGACGAGGGGGGCCCCGCCGCCTTGCAGCCCCTCCCCGTTCTGGGAGAACCCGCTGGCCCGCTCCCGGGCGCAGAGGAGGGCGGTGAAGGTGGCCGTGCTGGCGGTGTCGTGGATGACCCCGGTCCAGGCTTCGGACAGGCCCACCATCTGGCGGAGCCAGTCCATGACGACCTCCTCGACCTCCGTGGCCGCGGGGCTGGTCTGCCAGCTCATGCCCTGGGAGCCCAGGCCCGAAGCCACGATGTCCGCGAGGATGGAAGCGTAGCTGGTGTTGCTGGGGAAGTAGGCGAAGAAGCTCGGGTGGTTCCAGTGGGTGATGCCCGGCAACACGTCGCGGTCCAGGGCCCGCAGGGCCTGGTCCATGCGCCGGCCCCGCTGGGGCGGATGCTCCGGGAAGGCGGCCCGGATCTCCCCGGGCTGGGCCCGGCTCATCACCGGAAGGCGGCCGATGCCTTCGCGGTAGTCGGCGACCCAGTCGATGAGCTGGTACCCCAGGCGGCGGAATTCGGTGGCGTCCATGGCACCAGTTCATCACCAAGGGGCGCGGCCCGCCAGGGGCTCAGATCGGCAGGTTGAGGCTCTCGGCCAGCACCAGCTCGGTGGAGGTGGGGAAGTTCGGGGCGGCGGGCGGATCAGGCCTTGGCGGGTCTGAAGGGGGTTCGGGTGGGGGCCTGGTCTAGCTCCGGAAGCACCGGCAGCAGGGCCCCCAGCTTGGCCCCCAGCTTGGCCTTGGGCTCCAGGGCGGTGCGCCCCAGGGAGACCCGGGCGGCCCTGAGAGAGATGGCGTCTTCACCCAGACGCTCTGGCGGGCCAGGGCCACCACGAGCGAAGCCTCCTGCCGGGACGGCGTCAAGGATGGGCGGGGGCGGCCACGGGCTTGAAGAACTGCACCTTCCCGCTGGCGAGGTCGTAGACCGCGGGGACCACCCAGATCTTGTCGGCCTCGACCCCCTTCCGCACCGCCTCGCTTCGGTCCACCAGGGCCTGGGCCTGGCGTTTGGCGTTGGCCTCCACGAGGTGGGCCAAGTGCGTCTTGGGGTCCTCGTTGGGATCGTGGGGGTTGCTTTCCAGGAGGCCGGCCATGGCGGACTGGAAGGCCCACAGATTGCCCGGCAGGGGCTTGCCGTGGGCCTCCATCACCGCCTTCACGGCGCCGCAGGAGCCGTGGCCCATCACCACCACCACCTTGGAGCCCAGGTGCTCCACCGCGTAGTCCACGGAGGCGATGCCCTGGAGGTCCGGGGCGTTGCCCGCCTCGCGGATCACGAAGAGCCGGCCCATCTCCTGGTCGAAGAGGAGGGCGTCCGGAACCCGGCTGTCCGCGCAGGTGACGAGGACCGCGAAGGGGGCCTGACCCTTGGCCAACTGCTCCCGGAGGGCGGGGTCCTTGGCGGTCTCCAGGGTCCTCGTGCGCTTGCCGGCCACGAAGCGCTGGTTGCCCGCCCGTAGCTCCGCCAGGGCGGCGTCCGGGTCTCCGGGAAGGTCGCCCTTGGCCTCGGCCTTGGGCGGGGCCCCGTGGGGGGCGCCGTGCTCCTGGGGCAGGGAGAGGGCGGCGAGGAGGAACAGAGGCAGCATGGGGACTCCGGGCTTGGCCCCTCTTCGGGCGGGACCCGGAAAGACTCAAGAAAGCCGGCCTTTCGTCCGCTACGAGGGGGTCTTCAGCAGGATTCCGAAGCAAACCAGAATCGGAATCGACCCCGATGGTCGCGGAGGCGGAACCATCCGAGCGGGATCTTGAATACTCGCTCCCCAAGAGCCCCGTCCTTCCTGTGCAGGGGGTCCACAACCCGGATCTGGCGTTCCAGGCGTCCATAGCGATGCCCGTTGAAGCTCCTGATGACCCCGATGCGAAGGGAGTCCGGCTCGAGGATCAACGGGGAGTTCGGCACCGACTCGTGGACCACGGATGCTCCGTCAAGCCTTCGCGGATGGCTCTCCTGCTTGCGAAAGGTGACCTTCAGGTCCGCAGGATCGAGCCAAAAACAGGTTTGAATTCCGCCGCACCATTCCTGAAACGTACTTGGGAGCGAAAAGGCCGGTCCCGATGCCACGACGAGCCAGCGTCGACCTTCGCGTCGGGGGACGGATCACTCATACCGCAGGGCCTCGATCGGTCCCGACGATGTGGGTCGCGAAGCGAGCGCAGGTCGCGCAGCGGGGTCCCCACACGGAGGGAATCACGGATTCGTCGGGGGACGGATCACTCATACCGCAGGGCCTCGATCGGATCCTGCCCGGCGGCCTTCAGGGCGGGCCACAGGCCGAAGACGAGGCCCACGGCGGTGCTCACGGCGAAGCCCAGCACCACGGACCAGAAGGGGGCGGCGGCGGGGAAGTCCAGGGCGAGGCGGGTCAGCATGGCCACCCCCAGGCCCGCGGCGATGCCGATGGCGCCGCCGACCCCCGTGAGGGCGATGGCCTCCACCAGAAACTGGGTGGCGATGTCCTTTCGGGTGGCGCCGAGGGCCTTGCGCACCCCGATCTCCCGGGTCCGCTCCGTGACGCTCACCAGCATGATGTTCATGACGCCCACGCCGCCCACCAGCAGCGCGATGCCCGCGATGAGGATCATGGCCCCGGCGATGCCCCCGGTGATGGCCTTGAAGGTCTCGAGCTGGCCCTCGCTGGTGAAGATGGCGAAGTCGTTGGGCTGGTTGGCCCGCAGCCCCCGGCGGGCCCGCAGGATGGCCACGCCCTGGTCCTCCATGGCGGCCATCTGGTCCGGCTCCTTGGGGACGGTGGCGATGTGGATGGTGTCCCCCCGGGAGTTCTTCACGTCCGGGAACATCTCGTCGAAGGTGCTGAAGGGGATGAGGACGATGTTGTCCGCGCTGCCGCCGAGGAAGGAGCCCTTCTTTTCCAGGAGGCCCACCACCCGGAAGGAGATGCCGTTGATGAACAGCTCCTGCTGGAGGGGGTCCCGGTGGGGCCACAGGGCGTCGGCCACGTCGGGACCGATCACCGCCGTGCGGGCGGAGTGGCTCAGGTCCGCGTCGGTGAAGAAGCGCCCGTCGTCCACGGCGGAGTTGTTGGCGGGGGCGTAGTCCGGGTAGACGCCGGCCAGGGTGGGGCCGTTGGCCTCCTGCCCCCGGCGGTTCTTGAAGGAGGTGTTGGCGGAGAGGGCCGGGATGTTGAGGTAGCGCTCGGGGCTCACGGCCGCGGCCAGGGTGTTCAGGTGCTTGAGGGCCATCGCGTCGTCGAGGGTCAGGTCCCTGCGGCGGCGCTGCTCCTCCGGCGGGCCCGTGGGGCCTCCGCCGAAGCGGGGCTCGAATTTCTGGTACTGCACCAGGGTGGTCCCGAAGCTGGTGAAGGCCCCGGTGATGGCCTGGTTGAAGCCGGCCACGAAGCTCACCATGGCGATGACCGTGGCCACGCCCGCCACGATGCCGAGCAGGGTGAGGAAGCTCCGCAGGCGTTGGGCCTTGATGGAGCGGAAGGCGAACTTGATGTTCTCCAGGCTGATGCTGCGGAGGGAGGCGCGGCGCTTCGAGGGGGTCATGGCCTACTCCGCCCGGATGGCGTCGATGACCACCAGGTCCGACGCGCGTTTGGCCGGCAGGAAGCCCGCCGCCAGCCCCACGAGGGTAGAGAGGGTGACGCCCAGCAGCACGATGCCCGGCGTGATCTCCGCAGGGAAGCCGATGACCCCCTTCACCAGCAGGATGGCGCCGCCACCCAGGAGGACCCCGATGATGCCCCCCACCAGGGCCAGGATGGAGGCCTCCAGCAGGAACTGCCGCTGGATGTCGCGCTTGCGGGCTCCCAGGGCCATGCGCACGCCGATCTCCTGGGTCCGCTCGGCGACGCTCACCAGCATGATGTTCATGATGACGATGCCGCCCACGCCCAGGGACACGGAGGCGATGAGGGTGAGCAGCACGAAGGTGGCGGTGCTGATGGAGCGCCAGAGCTCCTGGAGCTGGTCCTGGGTGAGGAAGCCGAAGGGGTCCGGGTCCTTCCAGGAGGTGTGCCGCAGGGCCCGGAGGTAGGCCCGGGTCTCGTCGATGGAGGCCTCCACCCCCTCCACGCCGCCCCGGGCCTTCACGAAGTAGTCCAGGGGGTCGTTGATGGAGTAGAAGTTCTTCCGGTAGATCTGGTAGGGGATGACCACCAGCTGGTCCCGGTTGATGCCCAGACCCTTGCCCTCCTTGGGCAGGTGCCCGATGACCTCGAAGGGCCGGCCCTTGATCTCGATGGTGCGGCCCAGGGGGTCCTGGTGGGGGAAGAGCTCGTCCCGGATGTCCGCCCCGATGATGGCGACGTTCCGCACGGACTGGTCTTCGCTTTCGCTGAAGAAACGGCCGTTGCCCTGGGTGTCCAGGCCCAGGATGGCCCCGAAGTTGGCGGTGGCCCCGACCACGAAGGTGTCGTTCAGGCGGTGGTCCCCGACGTTCACCGGCAGGGTCTTGAAGGAGCGGGTGGCCAGCAGGGCGGCGTGGGGAAGCACGCCGCTGTTCAGACGCTGGAACTCCTCCCAGGAGAAGACCGGGCGCTTGATGGCCCGGAGGAACTCCTCCCGACTCCGGATGATCCCGAAGCGGGTGACGATGTACATGTCCGGGGAGAGGATGAGCACCTTCTCCTTCACGTAGGTGTTCAGTCCCGAGATGATCCCCACCACGCCCACGATGGTGGTCACGCCGATGATGATCCCCAGCAGCGTGAGGAAACTGCGCAGCTTGTGGGCCCGGAGGGACCGAAGCGCGACGCGGAGAAGCTCTTCGAAGGACATGGAGGCCTAGCCCTTCTTATCGTCCTTCTTGTCGTCCTTCTTCTTGGCGCGGTCCTTCCGCACCTGCTCTCCCCCCTTCATCTCGCGCAGGGCCTTGAAGGGGCCCGTGATGAGGGTCTCGTTCCCCTTGAGCCCTTCGAGGACCTCCACGTTCAGGTCCCCCAGCAGGCCGGTCTTCACGGGCACGAAGCGGCTCTTGCCGTTCTCGGCCAGGTAGACGCCCTCCTCGTCCCGGGGGGCGCCGGCCTTCAGGATCTCCCCTGGTTTGGTCTTGATCTCCCGGGTCACGAGGGCCTGGATGGGCACGGCCACGGCGTTCTCCCGGCTGCCGGTGTAGATGTCCGCCTGGGCGGAGAGGCCGGGCTTGATGGTGAGGGGCGGGTTCTTGATCCAGACCTTCACCTTGAACTTGATGGCCTCGTTGGAGCTGGCCTTGAGGATGGGGCTGCCGCCCACCTCCGTCACCTCGCCGTCGAAGGTCTGGTTGGGATAGGCGTCGATGCGCACCTGGGCCTTCTGCGCGAGCTTGACGGTCGGGATGGAGGCCTCGTCCACCTCCATCTCCGCCTCCACCTTGCTCATGTCGGAAATGGTGAGGAGCACGGTTCCGGGCTGGTTCTGGAGGCCCATCACCGCGGTCTCCCCCAGCTCGATGCGCCGGGCGGTGACCACCCCGTCCATGGGGCTGGTGATGGTGGTGTAGTTCAGCCCCACCCGGGCCTCGCTGAGGTTGGCCTTGGCCTGGTCCACCCGGTGCTGGGCCGACTGGGCCGCGGTATCGGCGGTGGTGAGGGCGGTCCGGGCCTGGTCGTAGTCCGCCTGGGCGATGATGCCGGCCTTGCGGTTGGCCTCCGCCCGGGCGAAGTCCTTGCGGGCCTGCTCGAGGCGGGCCCGGCTGGTCTCCTGGTCGTGGGACAGGGCCTGCATGGAGGCCTCGAAGCCCTGGACGTTGGCCTTGGAGCGGGAGGGGTCGATTTCCAGCAGGAACTGGCCTCGGCGGACCTGGTCTCCCTCCTTCACTGCCAATCGCGTGACCTGGCCCATGACGTTGGCGGAGATGTCCGCCTTCTGCACCGCCTGGATCTTCCCGTTAGCGCTCACCTTCGATTGGATGTTCTCCCGGGCCACCTGAGCCATCTGGACGGGGAGGCCCTTTTCGCCCCCCATGCCCACCGCGACGCCGGCTCCGACGAGGACCACCGTGCCGCCAATGATCACCACCCACTTCTTGGAATTCATGCCCAGGCCTCCGAAGACGCACCGAAGGGGCTTCGTCCCAGGGTGCGGGGACGTTTAGTGGAGCACGGGCCCGACTTTCCAGAAACGGGAAATCCTCTTGTGACGAGGCATAGGTTCGGCCCAAAAGTCGAGCTGGGAGGAAGGGGTGCATCGAGTTACGATGTTTCCTTCGACCTTCGTCCAGGAGCCCCGTCCATGGTCCTTTTGCGCCCCCTCACTCTCTCCTGCCTGGCCCTGGGGCTGGCGGCCCTGGCGCCCCTCCGCGCGGACGAAGGCATGTGGACCTTCGACAACCTGCCCCTGCAGAAGATGCGGAGCGCCCGGGGCTTCTCCCCGGACCAGGCCTGGCTGGACCACGTTCGCCTCTCCAGCCTGCGCTTCCCTTCGGGCAGCGGCTCCTTCGTGAGCAAGGACGGCCTGGTGCTCACCAACCACCACGTGGCCCACGGCTTCATCGAGCAGATCTCGGACAAGGACCACGACTACGTGAAGAACGGCTTCGTGGCCCGCAGCCGGGAGGAGGAGATCAAGGTGCCGGGTCTCTCCCTGGTCACACTTATGAGCACGGAGAACGTGACGGACCTCGTGGAGAAGGCGGTGAAGCCCGGGTCCGCGGAAAAGGAGGCCGATGCCGCCCGGACCCGCGCCATGCAGAAGCTGGTGAAGGAGGAGGAGGCCAAGAGCGGCCTCACCTGCCAGGCGGTGCTGCTGTACCAGGGCGGCCAACGCTGGATCTACCGGTACAAGAAGCACACCGACGTGCGCCTGGTGATGGCCCCGGAGTACCAGGTGGCGGGTTTCGGCGGGGACTGGGACAACTTCACCTTCCCCCGCCACGACCTGGACTTCACCCTCTTCCGCGTCTACGAGGACGGGAAGCCCTTCACCCCCTCCCACCACCTGGCCTGGAGCCGGACCGGCGTCGCCGCCGGCGACCTGACCTTCACCTCGGGCCATCCGGGGCGCACCTCCCGCCTCCAGACCGTGGCCCAGATGGGCTTCGATCGGGATCTGGGGCTGGAATTCCAGACGCGGATGCTGGCCCGGGACCAGAAGGCCATGCGCGCCTACGCGGCCAAGGACGGCGAGTACGCTCGCCAGGTCTCGGATCGGCTGCAGTACGACGGCAACTTCATCAAGGTCTTCACGGGCCAGCGCCAGGGCCTGCAGGACCGGGAGGCCTTCGCCCGCGTGGAGAAGGCCGAGCGGGACCTGCGCGCGAAGGTGGCCGCGGATCCCGGCCTGAAGGCCAGCGCGGGCCAGAGCTGGGACAGGATCGCCAAGGCCATGGCGGACCGCCGGAAGGTCGCCAAGGAGGCGGCCCTCGCGGGGACCCTCGTGGGCCCCCGGGGCAGCCAGCTGCTGGGCCAGGCCCTGGCGATCGTCCGGCTGGCTTCGGAGGCCCCGAAGCCGGCGGAGCAGCGGCTGCAGGACTATGCCAGCGACGAGGCCCTCAAGGCCGCCAAGGCCCGGGTGTTGGAGGCCCGCCCCGCGAACGCTGAGCTGGACGCCGCCGTGCTCGTCTCGGCCCTGGGCGGGCTGAAGGAGGAGCTGGGCGCCGAGCATCCCCTGGTGCGCGCCCTGCTGTCCGGGAAGACCCCGGAGGGCCTGGCGAAGGGCTTGGTGGAAGGCAGCCGCCTCGGGGACGCGGGGGTCCGGAAGTCCCTGGTGGAGGGCGGGGCCAAGGCCGTCGCCGAAAGCCACGATCCCATGATCCTCTTCGCCAAGCGCCTCGACCCCCTGGCCCGGGGCCTGCGCCGTCAGTCCGACGCCATCGCGGCGGTGGTCTCCGAGCACGGGGCGCGCATCGCCAAGGCCCGCTTCCAGGTTTACGGCACCGCCGCCTACCCCGACGCCACCTTCACCCTGCGCCTGAGCTACGGGGCGGTGGAAAGCTTCCCGGCGGGGGGTACCCTCGTGCAGCCCTTCACGACCCTCGGGGGCCTCTACGACCGGGCCGACGG
>CAYSXG010000071.1:0-10196 GCA_964434895.1 uncultured Solibacteraceae bacterium
GGTGGACGTTCCTCCCCGGTATCCGCTTCGACCAGTACAACTTCAAGGCGGACAGCGGTGCCAGCCTGCACAAGACCGGCTGGAATGCGGCTCCCCGCATGGGCATCACCTTCGACCCGAAGGGCGACGGCTCCTCCAAGGTCTACGCCTACTACGGCCGCTACGTGGACCCCCTCCGCCTGAACACGTCCAACTTCATCGGGTCCCGAGGGCTCGGCATCCGCAACGAGCAGGTGCTGCTCGCGGGAACCTGGGTGACCTTCGCCCGCCGGGGCGGCACTGAGGCGGGCCTGGTGGACAACTTCCAGGTGCCCACCACCGACGAATTCCGTCTCGGGTACACCGTGGACCTCAACAAGACCTACACCTTCGACATCGTGGGGACCATTCGCCGGGATCGGAACCTGGTGGAGGACATCGACCCTGATCTCTACACCAACCCCGACAAGTTGGAGGACGAAGCCCGCGCTTCCTTCGGCATGCCGAGTCGCAGCAGCGTGCCCTTCGCCAACCTGACCGCCCAGCAGCAGCACGTCGTCAGCACTTTCCGGGGCCTGGCGCTCAGCCCCGACTTCTTCGCGGGCGGCGGGTTCACTGGCCCTCAGAACATCCAGCGCGTCCGGAACGGCGACATCAATTTCATCGTGGCCAACCTTCCGGGTGGCAAGCGCGATTTCAAGAGCCTGGACCTGAGCCTCACGCGCAAGCTGAAGGACAAGTGGGGCGGCCAGGTGAGCGCTTCCTTCATCAGCGCCGAAGGCAATTCCCTTTCCCTGGGCACCTATGATTTCCAGGGTGACCTCTCCATCTACGATCCCCGCCTGCCGTACAACAACGGCAAGCTGGATGGCAGCCTCTCCTGGGCCTGCAAGGCCTTCGGCTACTACGTGTGGGACAACGGCCTCCAGGTGGGAGTTACCGCGAACTTCAACAGCGGGTACTACTATTCCGACAGCACGGCCACCCGTGGCCGCGTGGTGGAGTCCGTGCCCAGTATCGACCAGTTCGACAACCACCTCATGGGCCGGAACAAGACCCCCATGCAGCGGCAGTACGATGCGCACGTCCAGTACGGCTTCAAACCCACCAAGGGTACGAAGGCGGAGGTCTTCGCGGATGTGTTCAACCTCACGAACACCCAGCGCCCGCTGGATCTGGCCGAGGGCGTCAACGTCCGCCCGGGCTACCAACCGGGCCAGGCCTACCGTTTCAGCGAGCCCCGGCGAGTGGCGCTCGGCCTTCGCTTGCGGTTCTGAGGTAAGGTGTAAGCCAAGGCCCCGCCTCCCGGGAGGCGGGGCCTTGCTCGTGAAGTGACCAGCAACCGAGCCCCGTGTCTCTCGCTCAGCGCAGGGCAGGGGAGGAAGCCACGGCCTGGCATGCGGGAATTGGGGAACGGAGCCGTAGCTCCAACGCGAAGGTGAGCGACATGCTGAAGAACTGGATCTTGAGCTTGCTGGCCGGGATGGTGTGGATGACCCTCCCCGCCGCTGGGCCTGCCGCCCTGTACGAGCAGAGGGGTGCGCAGCGCCTGGTACCCCTCCTTCAGCAGGCGGTCCGCTTCCCGACCGTGGCTGGGAACACGGAAGCCTTTGCGGCCCAGAAGACTTGGCTGATGAAGACCGCCGCTGACATGGGCTTTGAGGTCCGTGAGGCCCAGGGCGTGGTGGAGATCACCCTCCCGGCGCCGGAAGGGGGCTCCCTGCTGGGTCTGGCGACCCACGGCGACGTGGTTCCGGTGGACCCCTCCAAGTGGTCCTTCGACCCCTTCTCCGGCTCGGTGGAGGGGGGCTACATCCTGGGCCGGGGCACGGCCGACGACAAATGCGCCATCGTCCAGGCCCTGCTGGCCATGCAGGCCGTGGCCGAGAGCGGCCTCCAGCGGCGCCACGGGATCCGGCTCCTGGTGGGCAGCGCCGAGGAGACCGGCTCCGAGGATATGCAGGCCTACGTGAAGGCCAATCCGGCCCCCGCCTGCTCCCTGGTGCTGGACGCCTTCTTTCCCGTCACCTTCGGGGAGAAGGCCTCCAACACCCTCCGGATCGTCTCCGACAGCCCGGCCCGCCCCGGCGGGGCCCTGCGCGTGGTGGGCATGAAGGCTGGGCTCTTCCCCTCCATCGTCCCGGACGACGCGGCCGTCGAGCTGGAGGGGGAGGCCCGGGCCCTGGGCCAGCTCCGGAAGCTACTCCACCACCCGGCCCCGGGCACCCGCCTGGTGGTGCGCCGCCAGGGCGGCCGGATGGTGGTCCAGGTGCTCGGGAAGGCCTCCCACAGCGGCATGAACCTCACCGGGGGGCGGAACGCCATCACCAGCCTGGCGCAGGTCCTGGATGGCCTCCTGCCGGAGGGCCCGGCGGCGGAACTCCTGGCCTTCGCCCGGATGGCGGGGCAGGACCTCCACGGCGCGGGCCTGGGCCTGGATCCCAAGGCCTGGGCCGCCTGGGGCGGGTACGGCGTGAACGTCGCCGAGCTGCGGGCCCTGGAGGACGGGCGCTTCGAGCTGGCCGTGAACCTGCGCCGTCCTCCCGAGATGGGGAAGGACGCCATGCGCACCCACCTGGAGGGCGTGATCGCCCGGTTCAACCAGGAGCGGGGCACCACCCTGCGGGCCACCGCCTTCACGGGGAACGAGCCCAAGGTGTACGGCGAGGCGCCCATCATCGCCCGGCTGGCGGGCCTCTACCGGGAGGCCACCGGGAAGGCTGCGGCGCCGGTCGTGATGGGCGGGGGCACCTACGCGAAGTACCTGCCCAACGCCATCGCCTTCGGGATGTGGTTCTCGGAGAAGCCCTACCCCGGCCACGGCGCGAACGAGAAGGTGCTCATTGCGGACCTGCACGAGGGCGTGAAGGTGCTGACGCACGCTCTTGAGGCGTTGGTCACATCCGCCACGCTGCCGGGCGCCGAGGATTTCGCGGGAGCCCGGGCAGGGGGGATGAAGTAGCCATCAGCCTGAGAACTCGGAGGCGGGCTGGGCAAAAATCGCAGTAAGGGCGCGGTTTATAAAATTGGACCTTTTGCCATGAGGATGATTCAATTGTGTTGACCCAGGAATCCCTACCACTCTCCACCCTCTTGGAAAGGACGCTGCGATGGCCCTTCATCCCTTCGGTGAGCACATCATTTCCGATCCGCTGGTATCCGACCCGTTCGGAGTGATCCATCGCGGCGTGGCCTTCAAGGGCGCAACCTTCGAGCGACACCTCGCGGTGCGCGTCTTCTCTGAGGCGCTCAGTTCGACCGACGCGGTCCGCAACCCGCAGGACCTCTCTTGGCTGGATCGGGACGGCCGCAAGGGCGTGGCGCCGGAGAGCTTTCAGATGGGCCTCAACCCTGAGCCTCACGCCACCTGGCCCTACCAGCAGGGGGTGACCCTGGCGCAGTGGATCGACACGGCCCGCAGTGAGATGCTGCCGCCTACCGTCGGGAACGCCCTCGCGGTGCTGCTGGAGATGGTGCGAGCCATCCAGAACATCCATGACGCAGGGCTGAACCACGGTGTGGTCACGCCCTACGGGTGGTGGGTGGGGATGGACGGGTCGGTCCAGAACGTGGACCTGGCCTTCGCTCCCGCGATTCAAGAGGCGGCCATCGTGGATTCCGGCATCCAGAAGGCCATCGAACCGTACATGGCGGACGGCTCGGTGAAGGCGGTTCAGCAGGACATCTACGCCCTCGGCGCCATTTTCTTCGAGATGATTACGATGGCTCCCCTGCCGTACTGTCAAACGCCGCAGGCCTTGGAGACAGTGCTCGATGAAGCCAAGTCCCCCCACGAGGAGAACGACGGGAAGGTGCCTGAAAGTCTTCGCCGGATCATGAAGCGCATGCTCCTGGTGGGCGAACCCTACGAGTCCGCCAGTGCGCTGCTAAAGGATGTCAGCGCACTGGCCTACGACGAGGAATTCGAGACGACGACCTTCGCCACGGCCTTCTACACCTCCACGCTCTTCCGTACCCGTGTCGAGCAGGAAAGCATTTCGGTTCGGTCCGAGATGCTTGGTGACTACTCCATCTACGCGGCCGGGATGATCGGGAAGAACTTCCTGGACCGTGATCGGACGGACACCTCCGGCGCCGAGGTGGCCATGGTTCAGCGCTTCGAGGCGCGGAAGAAGCGAAACACCCTGGTGCTGGGTGTCCTGATCGCGGCTTCCGTCGTCATGCTGGTCGGCGGCGCGATCTACACCCGGAAGAACGCCGCGAGCGATCCCTCGGTGGCCAAGGCGGTGGAGCAAGCCAGGAAGGAAAGCCAGGAAATCGAGAAAATGAAGGAAGAGGTGCAGCAGAAGCTCCAACAGGTGGCGCAGCGCAAGCGCTGACCCATCGCCGAGCACTGTTTGCGGCCCGGGCCCCGGCCCTCCCAGAGGAGGGAGGGGCCCGTCCCAAATGGCGAGGAGGTATTCCGGGTGATCGACTCCCATGAAACCCAACCTGGACGGGCCGCCGAAGGCGGTGCCCAGGAGGATCGACCGCTCTTCAGGCATGGGGCCGTGGAATTCTTCCTCCGAGGGGAGGACGCGGCCTCGCCTTCCAGAGTCTCCCCACCCTGGTCCTGGGCGCTGTTTTGGACGGTGTGGGCCTTGCTTGGGGCCGTCGCCTCAGTCCTCACCTTCGTTCAGGTAGACGTGGTCTCCGTCGGCCATGGCGTGGTGGCCCTGATGGAAGGGAAGCGGCAAGCCTTGGCCCTTCTGCCTGGCGTCGAGCCTGGGGAGATCCGTCCTCATGCCGAAGCCCAGGTCTCGTTCCCGGGGAGGCAGCGTCAAACCATGGTCGGGCAGGTGATCTGGATCGGGCAGGCGGGCCATGCAGGGGAGGGAGTATGGGTCCGAGTGATGTTGCCGGAGCCAGGGGCAGGCCTTAGCGATGGCACGGGGATCCAGGTGTGCTGCACCCATGGGAGGGAACGCCTCGGCCTTTGGCTGTTTCCGGCGCTGGGGGGGAAGGCCCGATGATCCCTCGGGTCCTGGAGCGGCTTCGCAGACGGCGCGTGCCCTTCATTCCGCAGATGGAGGCCTCCGAATGCGGAGCGGCCTCCTTGGCCATGGTGCTGGCTTTCCACGGGCATAACGCGCCGCTGGCCGAGGTGAGGCAGGCCTGCGGGGTGTCCCGAGACGGGGTGAATGTGGACGCCGTGGTGGGGGCCGCTGAGGCCTATGGCCTCCTGGCGGAAGTGGTCCGCCTGGAGGTTGAGGACGTGGGGGTGCTGCCGCTTCCAGCCATCATTCATTGGGGTTTTCGGCACTACGTGGTGCTTGAAGCGACGGTAGGGTCCCGGGCCCACATCCTGGATCCGGAGATGGGAAGGCGAAAAGTCGGCCTCCGGGAATTGGAGGACCATTTCACTGGTGTTGCCATCGTGCTTGGGCCAGGTCCCGGTTTTGAACGACGTGGGGGCAGGCGTCCATCCCTGCGACGGTACTGGGTGAAATTGCGAGGCTTCATTCCCGGGCTGAACCAGATCCTTGGGGCCTCGCTGGCCTACCAAGCAATTGGGATGGTGCTTCCACTCGTGGGCCAGTGGGTGATAGACCGGATGTCGTATCGGCAGGGAGTAGAGGGAGGATGGGGGATGGCCGTGGCCATGGGCTTCGGGCTTGCCCTCCTGGGCAGGGTGGCCATGGGGCTCACGAGGAGTTGGGTCGCGCAGAACCTCCAGCGTGCCCTCGACGAACACCTCATGGAGGAGTTTGTGGGGCATCTCCTCCGGCTCCCCCTAGGGTTCTTCCTCCAGCGAAGGACCGGGGATCTGGTGGAGCGGGTCCGGAGCAACACCGAGATCCGGAACGTCATCACCACCAAAGCGCTCACCTCACTTCTGGACGGAGTGCTGGTGGCCGGGTACATGGGGTTGATGTTGCGGCTCAGCCCCGCCCTCGGGGGGGTGGTGATCCTGGTCGCGCTGCTCCGGCTCAGCCTCATGTTCGGATTCAATCGAGCCGTTGAGCAAAGCATCGTGGTGGAACTCGCAGGGCATGGCCGGGAAGGCGCCGCCCTTCTGGAGGCCTTTTCCACGCTGGAGACGACGAAGGCCAGCCGATCTGAAGCCCGGGTGGTCGGGCGGTGGTACAACCGCCTGGTGGATCGGACGAACGCCAGCCTGAACAGGCGCTCGCTAGAAATCCTCGGAGCGAGGGCAATGGTCCTCCTCCAGGGCGGACTGCTTGGCGCCCTGTTGTGGGCTGGTGGTGGCTACGTGGCCGCCGGGCGGATGAGCCTAGGCGCCTTTGCGGCCTTCCTGGCCCTCCAAGGGCTTTTGATCCCCCCCCTGGAGGCGCTGGTCGAGGCCTTGGGGCAGTTCCAGTACCTCGGGGGCCACCTCAGGCGGCTGGATGACGTGCTAGAGACCGCCGGGGAAGCCCGGGGGGGGCGGGTTGTGGAGGCCCCCCGGGGTGAGATCGCGCTGGAGGAGGTATCTTTCGCACACAGCCCCCTGGCTTCGCCGGTTCTCAGCGGGGTTTCGCTTGTCGTTCGGCCTGGCGAAAAGATCGCCTTGGTGGGCCCATCGGGGTCCGGGAAATCAACGCTTGCCCGGCTCATGCTTGGACTGCACCGGCCCAGCGAGGGGCGTGTCCGATTCGACGGTCACGATCTCCGGGACCTGGACCTTTGCTTATTGCGTCGTCGGTTCGGGGTGCTCCTCCAAGAGGTGTTTCTCTTCAATGCGAGCGTGATGGACAACCTGCGGCTGAACGCGGCGTGGCTAGATGAGCGCCAGGTCCACGAGGCGGCCAAGCTGGCCTGCATCCACGATGAAATCATGGCGTTGCCGAGTGGCTATGAGACCCGCGTGGGTGAAAACGGGGGGCGCCTATCAGGAGGGCAGCGGCAACGCCTTGGGTTGGCCCGGGCCCTCGCCCATGGGCCAACGGCGCTCCTCCTTGACGAGGCGACCAGCTCTCTTGACCTGGAAACCGAAGCAAAGGTGCATGCCAACCTCGCCAGGTTGGGTTGTACCCGCGTGGTCATCGCCCACCGGCTCGACACGGTGCGGGATGCCGACCGCATCCTGGTGGTTGCGGAGGGGCGGATCGCGCAAGAGGGCACCTACGCGCAGCTCCTCGCAGATCCCGGGGTGTTCCGCGACCTGGCCCTTGCGGCGGGGGGCGGACGATGAGGTCGCTCCATGGGATGAACTTTTCAGAGGCCGCGCAGAGCGCCCTTGGGTTGCTGGAGGGGCGTTGGGATCCGGTTCTGGAGGGAAATGACGTTGAGCCGATTCTGCGAGGCCTGGCCGAGCAGGGGCTGATGGCGCGGGAAGTGAGGGTGGCGGACAGGAAGGATCTCTGGTCCCTGGAGTGGCCTGCCCTGGCCCAGCTTCGGGGGGGAGGGTGGTTGATACTGACCGGGGCGAGTGGAGACGCTCTCCAGGGGCGAGACGGCCGTGGGGCGTTTTCTTTGGATCCGTGTCATCACGAGGAACACCTGACTGGGAGGTGCGTGGAGATCGGCGTGTCTCCCGCCCTCGCCGGGAGCCTGCTGGGCGCCCTTGGGGTGGAACTGCGGGGTCGGCTCGGAGTCGTTCGCCAGGTTCTCCTTGCTGCACTGGCGGTCCAAGGTCTCGCCCTGGCGATACCCCTGCTGACGGCATGGATGGTGAACGAAGTGCTCCATCGGGGCATCTCCGGGTTGATTCCCTTGGTGGGCGTGGGAGTGTTCGCGGCCCATGCCGGGATGGCGTGGGTGGGCTGGCTGAAGGACAGGGCCCTCCTGTTCCTTGAGGTCCGCGTGCAGAACAGGGTCGCGCATGGGCTGGTGAGCCACATGCTTCACCTTCCCTTCCGTCGATTGGAGGGGCAGACCATCGGGGACCTGCTTCAGGTCCCGGGGAGTCTCGGGGCCCTGCGGGACCTGCTATCAGAAAGGGCAGTTGGTACGGCCCTCGATGGCGCAGGGGCGTGCGTGATGCTCGTGGGACTCTGGGTGGTCCACCCGGCACTGGCAGTGCTCCTCGCGGTGGTAGGGGTCGGGATGGCGGCGGTGAGCCTTGTCGTTGGCCGGTGGCTGGGGTCCCTCATGGACGCGGGGCTCCAGGCCCAGGCCAACGAGCAAAGCTTCCTCGTGGAATTGGTGTCGGGGATCGCCACCCTCAAGGCGTGTGGCGGGGAAGAGGCGGGGCTCCGGGCCTGGATGGCGCGGCTTCGGCCGGAGCTTGCTTGCCTGCTGCGCCGCCAGCGCTTGGGTCTGTGGGGAGACCTGGGGCTGGAGGCCATCACCCAAGGCGGGGTGGTGGCCACCCTCCTCTGGTGCGGGCAAAGGGCCCTGGAGGGCCGGGGGAGCCTCGGGGGGGTGTTAGCGGCCGGGCAACTGGCCGGGGCCTTCCTGGTGGCCGTTTCGGGCCTTTGCACGGCCTTTTTGGCAGTGGCCGTGGCTCAACCCCAGATGGCGAAGGTGGACGCCATGCTGATGGAGTCCCCGGAACTGCCCCAATGGGAGGCCGAAGACCCGGCGGCGCCTGCGATCTCCCTGGAAAACGTCTGGTTCCGGTATGAGGACGGAGGGCCCTGGGTTCTCAAAGGTTTGAACCTTCAGGTGAAAGCCGGTGACCGGATATGGCTCCGAGCACCATCGGGCACCGGCAAGAGCACCCTCCTGAGACTCCTGGCAGGGCTTTACGAACCAACTCTTGGGCGTGTGGCTGTTCGTGGGGCCTCCCCGAGGGCCTTGGGCGATGCGATTGGGTACCTGCCCCAATTCGTGGGGCTGTACTCCGGGTCGATCATGCAGAACCTCAAGGTTCTTTCCGGAGGGGCGAGCAGGGCTCGGATCGAGGCTGCTGCGGAGGCCTCGGGGCTCCTGGAGGTGCTGGCGACCTTTCCCATGGGGTTCCAGACCCTCCTCCCTGCCGGGGGAGGGACCCTCTCCGGCGGCCAAAAACAACTGCTGGCGATCACGGCCCTCATGGCGTCCGAGAGGCCCATCCTTCTCATGGACGAGGCGATGGCCAACCTGGACTGGCTCGCTAAGCGCAGGGTGATGCACAGCCCGTTCTTCGAGGGCAGGACGCTCGTTTACGCCAGCCATGAGGCTGGGTTTCCCGTGGTCGGGGAAGGTGGAGGGGTGGTGGCGCAATTCGACCTTGGCCATGAGGAGGGCGCGTCTTGGGAGGGGTCGTGTCGGGCGGCATCCGAGGAGCGCGTCGGTTGAGCAGCCGTGAGATCCGCAAGGCCTGGCGGCCGTTGCTGGAGGGTGCCGAGGCTATGGCCGCCCAGGCGGCCATAGATCGGATCACGATCCGGGTGGAGCGCTGGCTTGAGGAAGGGAATGGGGGGTGCAGCCTGGCCTTCGGTGCTGCTGGGGCGGCGGTGTACCTGGCAGCCCTTGGGGAGGCTAGGGGTGACGATTCCCTACGGGAGCGAGGGCATGACGCCCTGGTGAAAGCCCTTGACCGGGAGGGCGACCGGGTCGTGTCCCCAAGCCTTTTCGACGGATGGGCTGGAATCGGGTGGGCCCTGGAGTACCTCAAGCGAGGGGACCCGGAGGTGGACCTCGCCCTCCAGGGCTATCTGGAGACGAGCCAGGGTTCGGACGGATTTGACCTGGTGACGGGGGTTGCCGGGCTGGGGGTCTACGCCTTGGAACGTGCGAATACGCCCACGGGGAAGGCCCTCTGGAACCAGGTGGCAGGCCTTCTCCAGGAGATCGGCACCCGCAACGACCAAGGGATGGGCTGGCTCACCTGCCCGGAGTGGATGCCCGAGTGGCAGCGTGAGGAACATCCGAGGGGGCATTTCGATCTTGGCCTGGCCCATGGGGTCCCCGGGGTGGTGAGCCTGCTGGGGCGGTCCGTCTGCGAAGGGAACGGTGCTTCAGTCCTTGGGGCCCTTCAGGAGTCCACGACCTGGTTGCTCGCCCAAGCCTTGGAACCTGGCGGGACCCGCTTCCCCAGGACCGTCACGGAAGGGGAGGCTGGTGGAGGCTGGGTCCGCACAGGCTGGTGCTACGGCGATCTGGGGGTGGCCACAGCCTTGCTTGGTGCTGGCCAAGCCCTGCATCGGATGGATGTGGCCATGGGCGCGGTCCGGATTGCCCGGGAGGCCTCCCAGCGAGACCTCGCCGAGATGGGGGTGGAGGATCCGTGGTTCTGCCACGGCGGAGCGGGCGTTGGTCACCTGCTCAACCGCATCTACCAAGCTACTGGGGAGGATGCGTTGAGAGAGGCGGCCCAGCGCATGTTCGCTTGGACGATCAACCAGGTG
>CAYSXG010000072.1:0-10195 GCA_964434895.1 uncultured Solibacteraceae bacterium
GCGGATATCCGCTTCGACGGCGCCTGGCACCTTCACAAGGCCGCCGATCCAGCCAAGGACCAGAGCTACTTCCTCTTCAACCACACGCAGGAGACCCTGCCCCGGACACTCTTTCCGCTGGCCCACCTGAGGAAACCGGAAGTCCGTGAGCTGGGCCGTGAGCTGGGCCTGCACCTGGCGGAGAAGGCCGAGAGCCAGGAGGTCTGCTTCGTGCCCGCGCGCTACGACGCTTTCATCGAGGGCGAAGGGCGGGACCCCGGCGTGGGCCGCGGCGAGATCCGCCATCTGGATGGGCGCAAGCTGGGCGAGCACGAAGGCTACTGGCGCTACACCGTGGGCCAGCGCAGGGGCTTGGGCGTCGCCTACGCCGCGCCGCTCTACGTCGCCAAGGTGGAACGCGCCACCAACATCGTCTGGGTGGCAGAAGATGCGGAACTCTCCGGAACCGAACTCATCGCCCGGGAGCTGAGCTGGTGCGGCGCCTCGCCCGCCGGTCCCCTTCCCTGCGCGGCCCGCATCCGTTCACGGGGGCAAGAGGCCGAGGCCATCGTCATTCCGCTGGAGGAGGGGCGGGCGAAGGTGGCCTTCCACGATCCCCAGCGCGCCATCGCGCCCGGGCAGGCCGTGGTCTTCTACCGCGGCGACGAAGTGCTGGGCGGCGGCTGGATCGACAGGGCTTGAACGACGGAAAAGCCCCGCATTCGCGGGGCTTTTTTGGAGGCGCCGATCGGAATCGAACCGATGAGTACAGGATTTGCAGTCCCGGGCCTTACCACTTGGCTACGGCGCCTTGCGTCTTTCATGACTCGGGCCGCTTTCGCGGCCCGGGTGTGGTGGAGCGGGTGATGGGATTTGAACCCACGACTTCAACCTTGGCAAGGTTGCACTCTACCACTGAGTTACACCCGCGTGGAAATTCCATGTTAGCAGGCCCGGAGCCGCCGTCAACCTCGTTTTGCGGCCTTGGCGCACTGGGGGCAGAGGCCGAAGAGCTGGAGCTGGTGCCGGGTGATCTGGAAACCGCTGCGGGCCTCGAGGGTCGTGATGGCCTCCTCGACGGCGCATCCGTCCACTTCCACGGACCTCCCGCAGGCCTCGCACTGGACGTGGTGGTGGTGGCTGCGGGTCTTGCACCGCACGAAGCGCATCACCTGGTCCCGGCCCAGCAGGCTCTCCACCCAACCCTGGTCCACGAAGCGCTCCAGGTTGCGGTAGATCGTGGGCAGGCCCGAGCGGGGCTCGGCCATCCGCTCCCAGATCTCCTCCACCCGCAGGGGGCGATCCGTACCCTCGAGCACGCCGAGGATGGCCTCCCGCTGGGGGGTCTGGCGCATGCCCGCGGCTCGAAGGGAGGGCTTGGTGGGGTGGGGAGTGGCCATCCTTCCAGCATGACAAGGACCGAAGGGTGGGGAAAAGGAATTCCTGGCGCCCCACATCAAGGCCTGGGGCATCCTGGGGGCATGCTCCCCCGCAAGCCCGGCATCCCCGCCTCGGCGCCCCCCTTCCTGCCCCTGGCCTTCCGGTTTTCCGCCAGCTTCGGCCTGCTGGTCCTGCACCTGGCCATCCCCGCCGACACCTCCCGCCCCCCCGTGGGCGAGGGTTCCTACCTGCTCCTGCTGGCCCTCTTCTTCCTGGAATCGGTGTGGGAGGCCGCCTGGTCCCTGGGTCGGGGGGAAAAGGCCTTCGCCACCCCGGCCCCGGGCTGGATCCGTTGGAACGTGGGCCTGGACATCGCCCTGGTCACCCTCATGATCGCCTTCCAGGGGGTGGACCAGGAGCGCTTCGCGGTGCTCTACATCTTCCCGGTGCTGGCCTCCGCCTTCTACCTGGGCGTGCGGGAGATCGTGGCCGTGGGCCTCACCTCCGCCGTCAGCCACATCCTGATCCTGCTCTTCTTCCTCGGGGGGATCCTGCCCCCCTTCGGCTACTCCGGGACCTCCACGGAGCTCCAGCCCGGGGACGAGACCAAGGTCCTCGCCCTCAGCTCCATCGTGATCTTCGCGGCCACCTTCGTGATGGTGATGATCCGCCGGAACCTGGAGGGGCTCACGGAGACCCTGAGGGTGTCCCGGGCCACGGTGGAGGACCTCTCGGCCCTGCACCGGAGGGTGGTCGAATCGCTGTTCTCGGGCCTCATCACCACGGACCTGGAGGGGCGGATCACCAGCGCCAATCCCGCCGCCGAAGCCATCCTGCACCGCCCCCTGACCCCCGGCGTCCCGGTGCGCACCATCCTCGACCTGGACCCGGACCTCCAGGAGCAGCACCCCAAGGACCAGCGCTTCGAAACCGGCTACCTCACCCCGGACGGGCACCGGCGGCTGCTGGGGGGCCACGCGGCCCCCCTGCGGGACGCGGAGGGGCGGCAGACGGGCCATCTCCTGCTCTTCCAGGACCTCACGGAGATGAAGACCCTGGAGGAGCGCACCCGCCTCAGCGAGCGCCTGGCGGCCGTGGGCGAGCTCTCGGCGGGCCTGGCCCACGAATTGAGGAATCCCCTGGCTTCCATCATGGGCTGCGCCCAGCTGCTCCGGCAGGAGGAGCAGAGCCCCCTCATGCAGGAGCGGGCCCTGGGCATCCTCGGGCGCGAAACGGAGCGGGTGAGCCACATCCTGACCAACTTCCTGGACTTCACGCGCCATCGGGACGTGGAGCTCAAGAACCTCTTCCTGCCCCCCCTCATGGAGGAGCTGCGGGCCAGCTGGGAGACCGACCCCCGCACCGAAGGCATCCCCTTCCAGTGCGGGGACATCCCGGACCTCTGGGTCCTCGGGGACCCCCTCTGCGCCCACAAGGTCTTCACCAACCTGCTCACCAACGCCCGGAAGGCGGTGCAGAAGGCCGGGGGCGGCGAGGTCCGCCTGAGGGGGGAGGTCCGGGGCAACCGCCTGGAGGTCTCCGTGGAGGACACGGGCTGCGGCATGGGGCCCGAGCAGCTGGAGCGCCTCTTCGTGCCCTTCGCCAGCGGCTTCCAGGAGGGCACGGGCCTCGGCATGCGCCTCGTCTACCAGTTCACCCCCCAGACGACCTGGGATATCCGGGTGGAGAGCCAGGAGGGCGGGGGGACCGCCGTCCACCTGGACATCCCCGTGGCGCCCTGAGCCCGATCCAGACCGGCCCCTTGCGGGGACACCCGAAGGCTGCCAGATTGGGCTCAAACTTCCGTCCCGGACGGGCCCCGCCCGGCCAAATCCCATCCCCCGCGGCCCCCTTGCCGATGAGGGATGAAACCCGGATCCCACCATGAACCGAAAGCTCATCAGGCCGAACCTCTCCGAGCTGAAGGAAAAGCTGGGGCACGCGCCCAGGGCCCAGGCCACCGTGGAGCCGCTGACCCCGCCCCCTCCGGCCAACCCCGGCTCCGTCGCCGCCAACCCCAACGCCCCCAGCGCCCCCCAGGGCCTCGGGAGCCCCCGGCGGAAGATCGCCCCGCCCGAGCAGACCAACGCCGAGAGCTTTTACTACCTCAAGCAGATGCAGGCCAAGACCCCCATGGTCGTGGTGCTCCAGAACGACGAGAAGATCCGCGGCGTCATCGAGTGGTACGACAAGCACTGCCTGAAGATCAACCGCATCAAGGAGCCCAACCTGCTGGTGCCCAAGCACAACATCAAGTACATCTACAAGCAGGACGAGGAGCCGCGGATCCGCCGGACCCGGGCCGCCAAGAAGGAGGAGACCTCCATCGCCGACCTGGACCTCCCGACCTTCGACTGATGGAACGGCACATGCAACGCCGAGCCCGGCTGCTCATCACCCTGGGGGACCCCTGCGGCGTGGGGCCGGAGCTGCTGCTCAAATCCCTCCACGCCCTCACCCGCTGGGCGGACATCACGGTGGTCGGGGCCCGGGCCGGGGCGGACCTGCTGCAGCGCAGCCCCACCGCCCCTTCCATCCACTGGCGCTTCGGGGAGGCGAGCCTGCCCGGCGAAGTCCCGGCGGGGTGCCGGGCCTGGGGCCTTTGGACCGGCAGCGAGGCGGGCTTCCAGGAAAAGCAGCTCCTGGCCCACGCCCAATGGATCGACCCCGTCCCCGACCTCGGCGCCGAGGATCTGGCCCTGGGCCAGGGCTCCGCCTTCTCCGGCCGGGCGGCGGTGGAATCCGTGCGGGTGGCCTCGGAGCTGATGCAGGCCGGGGCCGGGGACGCCCTCGTGACCCTCCCCCTCTCCAAGGCCGCCGCCCACCAGGCGGGCTTCGACATCCCCGGCCACACGGAGTACCTGCAGCAGATCACCGGCTCCCCCCTCACCCGCATGGCCTTCCTGAGCCCCAGCCTCAGCGTGGGCCTCCACCCCGTCCACCAGAGCCTGCGGAGCGTTCCGGACGAGCTCCCGTCGGAATCCGTGGCCGAGACCCGCAGCTTCGCCGCGGACCGCTTCATCCAGCTCACGGGCCGCATGGACCTGCGGGTGGCCCTCTGCGCCCTGAACCCCCACGCCGGCGAGGGGGGGGCCTTCGGGGACGAGGAGGCCCTCCTCCAGGACGCCATCATCCAGGCGGAGGCCTGCTTCCTGGACTTCAGCCTGGAGGACCAGGGCAGCGTCTTCCCCCACGTCGCCAGCCCCTTCCCCACCTTCGCCGTGCCCGAAGGCTGGCAGATCTTCCCCACCCGGCCCCGCCCCTTCACCACCCTCGGCGGCCACCGGGACATCGAGATCCAGGCCTCCGAGGCCGGCGAGACGTCGGCCCCCTCCAAGCCCTCGCCGCAGTTTTTCGGCCCCCTGCCCTCGGATAGCCTCTTCCACCGCGCCGCCAAGGGGGAATTCGACCTGGTGGTGGCCCTCTACCACGACCAGGGCCTCATCCCCATGAAGGTCCTGGAGCCGGCGCGCTCGGTGAACCTCACCCTGGGCCTGCCCTTCGTGCGCACCAGCCCCGACCACGGGACCGCCTTCGACATCGCCGGGAGCTGGCGGGCGGACCCCACCAACTTCCTGGAAGCCGCCGCCCTGGCGGTCCGCCTGGCCGGCCGGGCCCACCAGCAGGTCTGGAAGGCGGACCTTGAACACCCCTGAGACCCGCTTCGGCCCCGGGGCCGCGGATCCGGAGGCCCCCTCCCCCCTGATTCCCCGCACGACCCTGCGCCTGGAGGGGGGGCTGCCCCGCCATCCCCAGGCCCACGGACGACGCCTGGCGGCGGCCCTGGATGCCCTGGGCATCGAGACCTCGTGGCTGGCCCCGGCCCTGGAGGAGGCCTGGGCCTGGGCAGGGTCGAGGGGCGCGGGCCCCGAACCGATGGCCCTGCGCCTGTGGGTGGAGCCGGGACGACGCTGCCTGGGGGCGAGGGTGGAGCCCCTGCCCCCCACCCCCTCGCCCTACCGCCTGGTCCCCCTGGAGCCCCCCTGCGCCGACCGGCGCGGCCCCCCCCCGGCCCCCCACAAGGGCCGCCTGGGGCGCTGGGGGGGCGAGGCCCGGGAGCGGGCCCGGGCCCGGGGGGCCGAGGACGCCCTCCTGCTTTGGCCGGACGGCGCGGTGGCGGAGACCGCCATCGCCGCCCTGGGCCTGGAAGAGGGGGGGCGCCTGCGGCTCCCGGCCCCGGAAGGGAGGGTGCGCAGCCTCGCGGAATTCCTGGATCTGCCGGGATGGGCCGATGAACGGAACTGGGAGGTGGCGGTCTCGCCCTTCTCCTTCCAGGAGGCCCGCCGGGGCCGTCTCTGGTGCTTCAACGCCCTGCGCGGCCTGTGGCCCGCGGAAACCCTATGAGCCAGAACCTCATCCACGCCCTCCTGCTCCCCCTTCCGCCGCTGCTGGGCTTCTGGATCTTCCGGCTGAAGGGGAGGGTGGGCCTCAGCTACGGCTACTTCCTGGGGGGCATCCTCGCGGTGCTCTCCCTGCCCTGGCCCGAGATCGCGGGCTACAAGCTCCCCTCGGCCTACATGGGCGGGGCCCTCTTCGGCTTCAGCCTCTTCCTCCAGGCCCACCGGGAGGGGCGCCAGGGCCTGCGGAGGCTGGGCTTCGGCGTGGGCGGAGCCACCACCTTCGCCGCCGTGCTGGGCCTCCAGATGGGCCTCTCCCTCCACTACTTCGTCGTCTTCTGGGCCGGCTCCATCCTGAACGCCCTGCTCTGGCTCCTCTTCTTCGACCTGGGCTACCGCCTCACCCGGGGCCGCTACCTCCAGCTCCGCATGCCCCTCACAGGGGGGGCCGCCCTGCTCATCGCCAGCCTCGTCCACCACCTCCTCCCCTTCGGCACCACGGCCATGACCTGGTGGGCCTCCCTCGTCTCCGGCCTGCTCCTGGGTTTCGTGGCCCTGGGCCAGCTGGTCTGGCTGCGGGACCAGGGGGTGTGGGTGGAGGGACGGGGGGACGGCTTCCGCCTGGCCCTCTCCATGCTGGAAAAGGCCAAGGTCCCCGAAGGCCCCAGCCTGGCCTACGGCATCGAGGCCCGCCAGCCCATCCTCCTCCTCAACGACAAGGGGGCCGTGCTCGAAAGCAACGGGCCCTTCGGGCGCCTCGTGGGCCTGCCCCGCCAGCAGCTGCGGGGCTACAGCCTGATCTCCCTCTTCCAGGGCCAGGATTCCTCGGTCTGGGAGGACCTGCGCCAGCAGCTGCAGCGGCAGGGCCAGGGCAGCACCGCCGCCACCCTGGTGCACCAGGACGGCAGCTTCCAGGACGTGAACCTGGAGGCCACCGCCTTCGACCGCAACATGGCCCTGGTGTGGGTGGCGGACCATTCGGAGGGCTCCCTGGGCCTGCGGGGAGGCGGGGCCCCGGGCCTGCTGGCGGAGCACCCGGACCTGGCGGCCACCCGGCGGGAACTGGTGAACGCCGTGGGGGCCATCCAGCCCGCCGCGGAGCAGATCCTTCAGGAGACCCGGGAGGAGGGCACCCGCAAGGCCGCCGAACTCATCCTCCTGGCCGCCGCCCGCCTCAATCCCGAGGCCACGGCCTCCCCGAGCCTGCCCCTCCTGGACGCCGCCGAGACCCTGCAGGAGCTGGGTCCCACCCTGAAGCGGATGATGCCCGCGGGCATCCGGGTGGACCTGCGCGGCGCCCCCCTGCCCCTGCGCATCCCCCGGGAGGCCCTGCAGCGCATCCTCTCCCACCTGGCCCTGCACGGGCGGCAGGCCCTGCGGCGGGGCAGCGTCATCCTCACGGTGGAGCCCCAGCGCCTCGGGGGCCGCCTCTGGGCCCTGGTGAGCCTGGAGCTGGAGGGGGAGCCGGCCGGGGCGGTGGAGAACCTGCTGGGCCTGCGCTGGCTCCAGGAACAGGTAGGCGAGGCCCGGGGCATGCTGGAGCTGAACCAGGAGCCCGGGGGCAGCATCTGGCCCTCCATCTACCTGCCGGTGGAGGAGGCGGAGGGGCCCCAGGCCCAGGCCTCGCCGCTGCTGGCCCGGAGGGTCTGGGTGGTGGCCCAGGACCCCCTGGTGCTGGAGGCCATGTCCAGCCTCACCCCCCGGGCCGGCCGGGACGCCCTCCGTCTCCCGCCACCCCCGGGCCTGCTGCCGGACCCCGTCCGCCCGGAATCCGCGGATCTGCTGGTGCTGGAGCGGACGGACCAGCTGGGCCGCTTCCAGAAACGCATGCGCTCCTTCCAGCGGGACGCCATCCCCACCCTCGTGGTGGCGGACGCCCAAGGCTCGCCCGTGCCCCCCCTGGGCCTGGGCCTGACCCGGGTGGGCTTCCTCCAAAAGCCCTTCACCGCCCAGGAATTCGTGCAGTCCCTGCTGGCCCTACTGAGGGTGGGAACCCGGTAGGCCGGTGGGTCAAATAAGCGGGTCAGGTCACAAGCGCGGCCCCTAAGCCCCTACTTCCCGCCCCCCAGCGCCCCCATCAGGGCGGTCTTCCGGGCCCCTCGGGCCCCCTCCGCCGCGACGCGCACGGCCTCCAGGGCCGGACCCGAATGGAGGTCCACCAGGGCCGTGGCCGCCGCCCCCAGCACGTCCAGGTCCTCCTGGCTGGTGAGCAGGCCCTTGGGGCCCAGGAGTCCGACGAGGGCCGACACCGCCGAGGGGGAGCCCACGAGGCCCAGGGCCTTCACCGCCTCGACGCGCCGGAAGCCCAGGCCCCGGGTCGCCGCCATCTGCCCCATGGCCGGCACCGCGGCCTCGTGCTGAAGGGGGCCCAGGCCCAGGAGCACCTCCACCTGGGTGTCGGGATCCACGTGGGGGAGCTGCTCGAGCAGGATCGCGGCGGCCCCCATGCCCCGGAGGGCCCGGGCCGCCGCCGCCCGCACCCGCACGTCCTCGTGCTGGAGGCAGCGGGCGATGCCCTCCTGGTCCTCCAGGGAACCGAGGTCCCTCAGGGTGTTGATGGCGTTGCGCACCAGGTGCCAGTGAGGGGACTCCAGGGCCTTGCGCAGGGGGGGGATGGCCGCGGGCCCGATGGCCCGGAGGGCCTCGATGAGGCGCCCCCGCTGGGTCTGGGTGGTCTCCCCGTCCAGGGCCTGGATCACGTGTCGGGCCGCGGGCTCGCCCATCCTCGCCAGTAGGGGGTACACGCGCTTCTGGAGCTCCTCCCGGCCCAGCTCATAAAGCTGGGGCAGCAGGCGGCCCAGGTTCTGGGGGCTCGAGAGGGCGTGCAGCAGGCCCTCGAGGGACTCGCTCTTCCAGGGGTAGGCGCCGGGCACCCAGATGAGGGCGCTGCCCCCCAGGTCCTTCAGGGCCGAATGGACCAGCTCCAGCTCGTTCACCTGCAGCCAGTAGCCCAACAGAGGCTCGAGGCCGTCGCAGGCCAGCTGCTGCAGCTTAGGATCCCTTTCCTGGGCGAAGTGGTCCCTCAGCAGGCGGAACACCTCCTTTTCCAGGAGGGGCGGAAGGCCCGGCTCCCGGGCCAGCTGCGCGATGGCCACGAAGAGCTCGGAGGCCTGCTGGCGCCGGCGGCTGGATTCGGAAAAAAGGCCGGACCCCACCTTGAGCAGCACCCGGCGGACCTCCTCCTCCAGCCGGTCCCCCAGGAGGTCCCGCAGGAAGTTCAGGAGGGAGTCCGGGGCCAGGTCGAAGGCCGCCTCCCCCTCCTCCAGGACCCGGAGTTTGGAAGGGGGGTCCATCTGCTCCCAGGCCAGCATGGCCAGGTAGGTCTCCAGGCGCTCCGGAGGCAGGCCCATCTGCTGGAGCTTCCACCGGATCGCCTCCAGGCGGCGCTGCTCCCGGGCGGAAGCATCGACGGCCCCCACGGGGGGCAGCCCGAGGACCGGGCCCTCCTCCTCGCCGGGCCGGACCTGCACGTAGCGCACGGTGGTGACCTGGAGATGCCGGACGCGGGCCTTGCGCAGGAGGGCCTCGGCGCCGCCCGCGGCCGCCACCGTCTTGGGAGGGCCCGCCAAAAGGGCGATCCAGGCCCTCAGCTCCTCCAGCTCCAGGCCCCGCCCGAGGATGATTCCGCCGAGCTCCCGCTCCTCCATCTGGCGCAGGAGGTTGGCCACGTTGGGATCCGCAGCGGGATCCAGGGGCTCCTCGTTCACCAGCAGCCGCCCGCGGGCCGCCACCACCTGGACCTCCACCTTGCCGCTCACCAGCTCCTTGAAGGCCTTGTGCGTCTCCTCCAGGGGGGCCGCCACCCGGGGATGGGTGGGGTTGAAGGTCCGCATCATCCGCAGCGCCAGCTGCATGCGCCAGGCGAATTCGAGAAAGGGCTTGGCGGTCTTCAAGGCGGGTCCGGGGAGGCTGCCCTAGCTTCCGTGGCTTCCGGGCGGGGCGCAACTCCTTTCCCCGCCGCGTCCCGGGTTTTCCGGGCCAGTACACTAGGGCCATGAGCCAGCCCCCCACCGTCGCCCTCATCCTTGCCGCCGGACTGGGCACCCGCATGAAGTCCCGGCGGCCCAAGGTGCTCCATCCCGTCCTGGGGGACCCGGCCCTCCTGTGGGTCCTGCGGGCCCTGCCCCCGGAGCTGCGGGGGGCGGTGATGGTCCTCCACCACGGCAAGGTGGAGGTGGAATCGGCCCTGGAGGGCTGGCGCTCCGCGGGCCTGCTGCCCTGCCCCATCCTCACCGTGGACCAGGGCGAGCCCCTGGGCACCGGCCACGCCGCCCAGGCGGCCGTCGAGGCCCTGGACCGGCTGGGGGCGGAGCGGGTGCTGATCCTGAGCGGCGACGTGCCCCTCATCGCCCCCGGGACGGTGGCGGCCCTGGGCCGGGAGGAGGCCGCCCTCCTGGCCATGGACCTGGAGGACCCCGCCGGCTACGGCCGCGTCCTGCAGGGGCCCGACGGGCGCCTGCGGGGCCTCGTGGAGCACCGGGACGCCTCCGAGGAGCAGC
>CAYSXG010000073.1:0-10194 GCA_964434895.1 uncultured Solibacteraceae bacterium
GCTTTTGCTGGGCATTTAACACCTCATTAAGCCATCTGGCTATAATCTTCCATGTAGATTGATTCCACTTCCCAGGCAGACCTAAGGGAATAACCTGGCTATTACTCGTTTTACTATTGATGATCGTGATCTTAGCAATTTCTCCAGTCTCGATCATCCATGGCAACTTATCTGGAGCCTGCTGCTTGAGAGCAGTGTCTATCGCTTCGCCAACATCTCCGCGCTTCGAAGCATTGATTGTATAGATTTCAGTGGGGATATCAAACTCATTTTTGACGCCTAATTTAGGATTGTTAATCCATGCACCCAAGCTCATCACTCGCGGAGCTATCCTGACGATACTCCTATCATTCATTACAACAAACATAGAACTATCCTTGGGGTCTTCGTACCAGATGAGGTAATTTGAAGCCTCTACCTTCTCACCGCGGTACAGCAAGACGGCTTTTTGTGCGGACTTGGCCAATAATTGAATAATTTGATTTGGCTCCATCGCTTGCATACTACCATCAACCGACATTACGATGGATATAAGGACGAATTTCATAATGCCGGTCATCATTTTGGTTGCACCCATGATTTAAGAACATAAGTGGTATTGCTTGCCGGAACGAATACCGACAAATACCCACGGAGGACTCCTGCGGATCCAATTGGGGCTGTACCCACCACATAAAATGGTTTATTTACAGAGCGGGCGCTCACGGTATCACCCAGTAAAGGATCGCCTTTAACATTGTTAAGGCTCGTCGACGGTAGATGACCTGTCCCCGGGGGATGCGTGTGCCATGTCCCTTGATCTGTGCCCAAAACCGTCACTGTTGTGCTTTGGTCCCCTGACTTAGAATCGCGAACTGAGCTACCACTACTATCGAGTTTCCCTGAAATTTCGCCGCTTCCAGCCTCCCGATAGGCCTTCTTCATATCAGCCTCAGCGGCAGGCGACGGCATGTATTGATCGCGAATTTCCTTCGAGGGGTTTGTAATCACCTTGGTTTGCCTATCCAACTCGTTATTAATCTCTGCCTGGCTTTTCCCTTGCGGCTGTTCCCTCACCCTCCGTTCATGCTCTTGCTCATCCACGATAGAGTCGCCGGTATCTCGGGCGCTGTGGGGAGTATCTTCTTCCGGGACATCCATGCCACTGGGATCCGTTAATTGTAAAGGGCTCCCGTGGGCATAGGCGAATTGATGGGCCTGGTTCGGGTCGGCGCCGTGGTCGCTGTTGAGGAAGCGGTGCCAGGCGGGGCTGTAGAAGCGGCCTCGCATGTAGATGAGGCCCGTGGCGTCCGTCTGGATGTGTCCCGTGTAGCCGGTCAGGGGGCGGTAGCCGTTAGTGTAGCTGGGCCCTGCGATCAGTTCGCCGTAGGCGGCGAAAGCCTGTCGACCTTCGATCTTACCCGTGCTGGCGGAAGTGATCATGCGGGGGCCAGAGGCGGTAGTTCTGCCCGCAAGTACGGTTCCATAAGTATCAGGTCCATTCAATTAACCAATGTGATTCTTCGATGAACCTCAAAAGAGTCTCTTCGTTTTCTACCCAGTTGTCATAACCTGTTTGCATGTCTTGATGTTTAGATATTAAGATGAGATAGCCGCCTGTATTTTCACTGTCATTGATGATTTTAACGAAATGACCAATATCATCGCCTTTAATTATTTTCCCAATTTTATTAATTTCAATATTCATATGAGCCTCTATTATTATTCAATAAATGGTATGTGATTGTTGACAAGTGGTCTGGCTGTGCCGGGAGAATATATTTCCAAATGTCCGTGTGGTACTCCAGGAGCGTGGCTTCCCAGTAACGAGTTCTCGTCTATTCGGAACTGTCGAGTTCCATCTATGCTTCGATATACACCGCTACCAGCCTTACCAATCTCCTGAGCACCTGGTCCAACAAACCTCTCTCCGGCCTCTAGCAGTTGACCAGAAGTTAACGTGGTAGTGCTTGTTATATTGCCTTTACCCGTAATGGTTTCAGCGATGACTGCCTCTATACCAGCAGCTCCTCCAACTGGTGCAAGACCACTGGTGATGCCCATCGCATAAGACTCAGTATGGATCATGCCAATGGTGAATGCAGCCCTGAGCGGATCCGTCTTCGCCATCTCTGCTAATACTTTGGGTCTTTCAGCATGGGTGATTCTTCCAAGTCCCCTTCCCTGGTTTTCATTCCTTTCAGTCCAGTTATTGAACGCTTTTACCCCGTTCTTGATTCCACTCAAAATCTTAGAAAAGGTTCCTTGATTTGCTCGCGCTCTTTCTTTTTCCTTTTCATCTGCCAAAGGATCGCCCACGCCCACCTGTGCGCTTCCACCTGCGGCGAAGCCCGAGTAGTCCGTCAGCTTCAAAGGACTCCCGTGGGCATAGGCGAACTGGTGGGCCTGGTTGGGGTCGGCGCCGTGGTCGCTGTTGAGGAAGCGGTGCCAGGCGGGGCTGTAGAAGCGGCCTCGCATGTAGATGAGGCCCGTGGCGTCCGTCTGGATGTGGCCCGTATAGCCGGTCAGGGCGCGGTAGCCGCTGGTGTAGGTGGGTTGGTCGATACGCTCGCCAAAGGCGGCGTAGGCCTGGCGGCCTTCCACACGCCCATCCGAACCGCGGGTGATGATCCTCGGCGTGCCCAAATGATCGCTGTGCAGTTCATGGACCCCATCCGTGTCGATTTCCGCGATGGCCAAGTCCCCCAAGTAAATTACGTCACGCATCCATTGGCTGGGAGCCCCGCTGGCGCTGGCCAGCTGGGTGGGCTCGCCACAGGAGTACCACGTCGTCTCGCTGCTAGGATCCGTCCCTAGCGCCAGGCCGGACTCAAAGCCTTCCTTCATCACCGGTCCGCGCTGCACGCTGGTCACCTGAACATCGTCGTAGGTTACCGAAGTGGCCGCTGTGGCGGAAGCGCTGGTGGCTGTGAACTGATCCCCGTAGAGATCCACCCATAGGGCATCGGCCCGGGTCATGACGTGGGTGAACGTGAGCTGCTGCCAGGCCCCGTTCCCCGCCATCGAAAGGAATTGCTTGTTGTCGTTCAGATCGGTGGGCTTTCCGTCGTGAATGCCCAGGGCTCCGCTCACGCCCGGCGCGGCCTTGAACCACACGCTGACGGTGACCTGGTCCCCGGCGGCAAAACTTCCCATGGCTCGCGACATCGCGCTGGGGGAATCGTTGAGATGAAAAACTTGAACCGCCTTGCTGCCCCCATGGGCCGGGCTGGCGGGCCCGGCCTCTGAAAGCAGACGGCCCCCGCCGGTGTAGGCGTAGCGCCGGCTGCGGCTGGGGTCCGTCGCGTCGTCCAGGCCCACGCGCATCCCCGAGGGCGCGTAGAGGTGGCTCTGCCTCGGCACGTCCCCGGAGACGCCGCTCAGGCGGCCCAGGCCGTCCCAGGTGAGGTTCAGGGCCTGGGCGCCCCCGGCGGCGACGCCCAAGCTCCACGCCTCCCCCCGGGCGTTGGTGGCCCAGCCCGTGTAGGCCCCCTGCGCATCGAAGCCCGGAATGCGATTGTCCACCAGCGGGGCGTAGGCCTTCGCCAGGTTGAAGGGGTTCACGGTGGTGGGCCAGAGGCCCTGGGAGGTCATGCTGCTGGAGGTGTTGTTGCCAAAACCGTCGTGGGTGAAGGTGTCGGAGAAGCCGAAGCCCGTGGCGGAAAGGAGCTGGCCCTTGGCGTCGTGGGCCAGGGCGCTCCAGTCCGGCGCAACGGCGGTCAGGTTCAGGTTGCCGTCGTAGGCGTAGGCACGCGGTTCGGGGGCGTCTCCCCCGGGGGTGAAGGTCCAGGCCCTCAGCTTGGCGTCCACCTCCGTGTAGGCCCAAGCGTCCTGGGTGCCGGAGGCGAAGGTCAGGCTGCCCAGGTGGCCCCATCCGTCGTAGCCCGCGCTGGCCAGAGACTTGCCGTCCACGCTCACGCCGGAGACCCGGCCGTTGCTGTAGGCGTAGTCCACCCTGCGCCCGTCGGGGTAGGTGAGGGTCCGCAGGTGGCCCTCGTCGTCGGTGAGGTAGCCGATGGTCGAAGTGGCCGTGGCGGCCCCGGCGAGGGGGGCCACCGTGATCTCCGAGCTCAGGGCGGCGCCGGGATTGGCGTAGGCGTAGCTCTGGCTCACCATGCCGGAGGGGCAGGAGCTGGTGGCGTTGGTGAGGAGGGTGCCGCTGTAGGTGAAGGTTTCAAGGTCGCTGCCGCCGGTCTTGGAGCGCAGGCGGCCCAGGCCGTCGTAGCGCAGGGCGAGGAGGCGGGTCTGGCCGTCGGCGCCCTTGTCCTCTTCCACGGTCCAGGCCCGGCCCTGGCGGTCCAGGTCCCGGAAGAGGGTCAGGCCCGTTTCCGGCTCCGTGCGGCTGGTGAGAAAGCCGATGGGGTTGTAGGCGAAGGCGCGGCTTTGCTTCTGCCCGCTGGCGGCGTCGGTGCTCACCACCGCCGTAGCCTGGGGAAGGAGAGGAGGCGAAGGCGCATCGGGTCGTCCTGGCAAAGGTCCGGCGCCTGGTGAAATCCCAGGCGCTTATTGCCCATCTTTTGAACCTGGGCAAGGGGGTTCGGAACCCCGAGTCCCAAGGACGATGGGGTCCAGGGAAATCCTATCAGGGGGGTCCGGAGATACTATGTAAAAAAATGTTAAGAAGAACTATCCAGGCCCCGAGCGGTTCGGACCGCCTTACCTGGCGATCTCCAGGCTATCCAGGAAGGCTTCCAGGCGAGGATCCCCGGGCTTCGAGACCATGGCCTGGGCGTGGTGGAGGCGCCCCCGCCGGACCACCAGCACGCCCCCGACGGCCGTGCCCTGGGGGCCCTCGGCCAGGTAGCGGAAGCCCGGCCCCCGGTCCCCCGCGAGGGTCGTCACCTGCAGCTTCCCCAGCCGCCGCTCCAGGTCCTTCCGGAAGGTCTCCGCCACCGCCTGGGGCGTGTCCCCGCCCTCCTTGCCCGGCGGCAGGTTGCCCACCTCGATGTGGAAGCTTTCGTCCATGCGGGAGGGCGGATAGTAGGCGGTGTCGAACCACTCCATCCGGCCGAAGGGCGTATCCTCCGCGTGCTTCTGGAGCCGGGCCTCGCCCGGAAAGGTGGCCTTTACGCCGAGGTTGGCGTCCTCCATCCGATAGGGCTTTTCCCGTTCGCAGGCCAGGCCGCCGAGGACCAGGGCCAGGGCGCAGGCGTTCCGCAGGCCGCGCACCTCAGCGCCCCGCCGGCAGGGTGTAGCCGTAGAGCAGGAAGCTGTCCAGGACCACGCCGGGATTGGAGGTCCCCAGGCCCACGGAAAGCTCGCTGCCCTCCGCCAGGACGAGGGGGGCCGTGAAGTGCTCGGAGTGGCTGCTCTGTTCGAGGCCCGCCTGGAGCCGGGCGGTCATGCGGTAGACCACCAGGCTCTGCTGGGCCTGCCGGTTCAGCATGAGCACGTTGGCGCTCCGGCCCGAGGGGCCGCGGAAGGTGAATTTCAGGTCCGTGATGACCAGCTTGCGGTCCCCGGGGATCCGGTACTCCCCCGAAGCCGTGGAGGGGGCGATGAGCCCGCCCTGGACGAGGGTCCATCGGCGCTCCGTGGCGCTGGTCACCACGCCTTCCAGCAGCACGGTCTGCTGGACGGGCACCCCCAGGTGGGAGGTCGCGCCGGGGCCTTGGGCGGCCAGGGCCCAGCCTGCGAGGGGGAGAACGCGGCACCACCGGCTCCGATGCATGAGGCCTCCTGAACTGCTAGGAGTGTGGAACCCCGAAGGCCCCAGGGGAAGGGGCGGGCCTCAGTCCCCGGCCTCGGGCGCGGATTCGGCCTCCCATTCCGCCAGCATCCGGCGGGCCTCGTCCTGCCCCTCCCCCGCCGCCCGTCTCAACCAGGCGAGGGCCTCCTCCGGCCGCCGCAGGCCCCCGGAACCCCAGCGCAGCAGCTTGGCCAGCTCCACCATGGCGCCCCCGTGGCCGCCCTGGGCCGCCCTCAGGAACCAGTGGCGGGCCGCCGCGGCGTCCCGGGGCACGTCCCGCGTCCCTTGGAGGCAGAGCCGGCCGTGCCGGTAGCAGGCCTCCGGGTCGCCCCCCTCGGCCTTCGCCAGGCGCCGGGAGGTCCCGAAGGAGGTCCCCCGCTCCCCCGTCAGCCAGCCCCAAAAGGCCCAGCCGCCCAGGGGAACCAGGCCCAGCGCCGCCATCCACCCGTGGGGCGTCAGCACCACGAAGGCCGCGAAGCCCGCCGCCAGGGCCAGGCCCGTCACGAGGAGAAGGGGCCAGAACACCCAAGGAAACCACCCCTGGGAGGCGGCGCGAAGGCCCTGCTCGTCCGCCCGCCGAACCAGGGCCTCGACGCGCCCTTCCTCACCGCTCTCGGCAGGCCCCTCCACCTCCGGAGGAAGGGAGGCGAGCCTGTCCCGCCATTTCCGGGCCTCCTCGGGATTCCTTTCCAGGCCGTCGCCGAGTTCCAGGGCCTGGGCCAGGCGGGCCAGGGCGGGTCGATGCCCCTGCTCCGCCGCGGCCCGAAGCAGGGCCTCGGCCCGCGCCGGGTCCGGCGGCCCCCCTTGGCCCCAATGCAGAAGGCCCGCCAGCTCGTGACAGGCCCCCGGATGGCCCGCGGCGGCGGCCATTTCGAAGCGGCGCCGGGCCTCGGCGGGATCCTTGGGCAGGTCCGGCGAACCCCGGAGGGAGGCCAGGCCCAGTTCGAAGACCGCCTGGGCCTCCCCCCGGTCCGCGCGGACCCCAAGGAGCCAGTGGTCCTTGGATGGGCCGTGCTCCTTCCTGAGGCGCCGGTGCATCTCCCCGAGCATGAGGAGGGAGGGCACGAGGATCATGAGCGGCACGAAATGAAAGGCCGCGGACCCGATCACCACCACGGCGACGGGCACCACCGTCAACAGGGTCAGCAGGGCGACCACCAGGCCCGAAAAGACCGGAACGAACCAGGCCCGGCGGGCGAGGTCCTCGCCGACCTCGTCCATGGCCTCCTGGAGGGCCCGCCCCAGGCGCACCAGGGGGTCCTGCCGACCTTCGGGGCCGAGGCCCAGGAGGGCGCTCCGCCGGGGCTCCCGAAGGGGCAGCCCCGCCGCCAGCTCCGCCCATTTCTGCGCCTGGGCCTCGTCCGGCTCCACCAGGTCCCCGGCGGCGTAGGCCTCCGCCAGGCTCCGGGCCGCGGGCCGGAAGCCCCCTTCGGCGGATTTCCGGTACCACCGCAGGGCTTCGGCCTTCTGGGATCGCCACCGCAGCGCTTCGGCCAGGTGGAAGGCCCCCTCGGCCTCCCCCTTCTCCGCCGCTCGGCGGAAATAGCCCTCCGCCGCGCCCTTTCCTCCCGAGCCATACCCGCCGGCCGCGTAGTAGAGCCCCACTTCCAGGAGCCCCTCGGGATGGCCCAAGGCTGCGGAACGGTGCAGGTAGTCCAGGCCCTGGTCCACGGCCCGGGCTCCCCGGCCCCATTCCAGCCAGCGGCCCCCCGGGTCCTTCGAAAAGCACACCCCCAGGGCCCTCAGGCGGGTCTCGAGGAAGTTCAGCATCCCCATCCGGCCCCCCTTCGGGATGGTCCCGTGCGAGGATTTTGGCATGACCGAACCCCTGAAATGGCCTCCCCTTCTTTCCGCGGAAGACCTCGCCGGTCTTCCGGAAAACGCCGTGCTCCTGGACGCCCGCCCGGATCCGGTGGCCTACGGCCGGGGCCATCTCCCCGGGGCCCTCCACGCGGACCTCCAGCGGGATCTGAGCCGTGCCGGAGCGCCGGGCTTCGACCCGGCCCAGGGGGGGCACCACCCCCTGCCGAAGCTCCGGGACTTCCCACGAACCTTGGGCGATTGGGGCATCGGGCCCGGCAACCCCGGGCTGGTCTACGACGATCCGGGCGGGGCCAATGCCGCCGCCCGCTGCTGGTGGATGCTCCGAAGCATCGGCGTGGCGCGGGCCCAGGTCCTGGATGGGGGGCTGCCCGCGGCCCTCGCCCAGGGTCTGCAGCTCACGCAGGAGGTCCCCCGGGCCGCGGGCCTCGAAGCCTTTCCCGCGGCGCGCTGGCACCGCACCACCGCGGATCTGGACATCGTCGAGCAGCTGGCCCGGCACGGGGACTGGAAGGTGCTCGACGTACGCAGCGCCGAGCGCTACCGGGGCGACGCGGAGCCCCTCGATCCCGTCGCGGGCCACATCCCCGGGGCCTACAACCTGCCCTACGCGGTGAACCTCCGGGAGGACGGCCGCTTCCGTCCCCGGGAGGAGCTGCGGGAGATGTACGAGGACCTGCTGGGGGGCCTGCGTCCGGATCACCTGGTGGTCCACTGTGGCAGCGGCGTGACCGCCTGCCACACCCTCCTGGCCCTGGAACAGGCCGGGATCCAGGACTCGGTCCTCTACGTCGGCAGCTGGAGCGAATGGTGCCGCAGCGCCAAGCCCCAGGCCAAGGGGGACCAGCCCTGAGGGCCCGGGCTTCCGGCAGTCTCGTGGCGCCGGCGCTGCCTTGACGAAGTGACAACGGGCTTTGGATTTCGGACCCGTCGTGATCTGATCCCCAGATGAATCCCTGGCGCGGCCTGGAAGGCCTCCCCCGCGACTTATGGGTGCTGGCCATGGCCACGCTCATCAACCGTGCGGGCACCATGGCCCTACCCTTCCTGGTGCTCTACCAGACCCAGCACCTGGGCTTCACCGTGGCCCGGGCGGGCCAGGTCTTCGCTGCCTACGGCCTGGGCGCCATGGTGGCCGGCCCCCTCGCGGGGCGCCTCAGCGACCGCATCGGCGCCCTGGTCCTCATGCGGGGGAGCCTCCTGGGGTCGGGCCTCCTGATGCTGGCCATCCCGCTGGTGCGCGGTTTCCTGCCCTTCCTGGCCGTGACCCTGGCCTGGGCCCTGATCTCCGAAGGCTTCCGTCCCGCCAACCTGGCCCTGCTGGCGGACCTGGCGGCTCCGGAGCGGCGCAAGGCCGTCTATGCCCTCAACCGACTGGCCGTCAACCTGGGCATGAGCCTGGGCCCGGCCCTGGGAGGCTTCCTGGCGGTTCGATCCTACAGGAGCCTGTTCTGGGTGGACGGCGCCACCTCCTTGGCCGCGGCCCTCGTGCTGCTGCTGTGGGTGCGCCACCGCCACGGGCATGAAGGCCAGGCCCATCCATCGGCGCCCACAGCCCTGGGGGATCCGCGCCTGCGCTACTTCCTGCTGGCGGTCCTGCCGGTGCTGGGGGTCTTCTTCCAGCACGTGGGGGCCCTTCCCGTCTTCCTCGTGCGGGATCTGCATTTCGACGAGGCTTTCTACGGCCTGCTCTTCACCTTGAATACCCTCATCATTGTGGTCACGGAAGTGAGGCTGAACCTGGCCACGGCCCACTGGCCCCACCGGCGCACGCTGGCCCTGGGGGCCTGGCTTTACGCCATCGGCTTCGGCTCCATGGCCATCGCCCGCACCAAAGCGGCCATCCTGGGCACGGTGGTGGTCTGGACCTCCGCGGAGATGGTCCTGCTGCCGGCCATGAGCGACTACGTGGCCACCCTGGCGCCCCCGGGGCGACGGGGCCAGTACATGGGCCTGTTCACCACCGCCATCAGCCTCGCCTTTTCGGTGGGTCCCTGGGCCGGGACCTCCGTCTACGATCGCTGGGGCGCGGCGGCGCTGTGGCTGGGGTGCCTGGGCGTCGGGGGCCTCAGCGCCCTGGCCCTGGCGCGGATCCCGGAGCCCGCAATGCCGGATGTCCTGGCCGCGGAATCGCGAGCATCCTAGGGGCCACTCCCCGAGGATTCCCCATGAACGCTCCCGAGCTTCCGCCTTCCATTCTGCTGATGTAGCTGATCACGGGCCGCTGGATCACGCATATGATCGCCGTGGCCGCGGAATTGGGACTGGCGGACCAGCTGGCGGGTGGCCCCCGCAGCGCCGCGGAGCTGGCCACGGCCAGGGCGTCTTCGACTACTTCCACGGGCACCCGGAGGAGGGACGGATCTTCCACGAGGCCATGACCAGCCTTCCAAAAGGAGGGCTCCGGCTCCTGGCCATCCACCCCCGCGCGGGCCCCGTCTCCCTGCTCGCGGCCGGGGCCGCCTGAGCTGGCCTCGCCGCGGCCACACCCCCATACTTTCCCTGCGTCATCACAGGATTCCAGTCGCGGAATGCGGGGAAGGTCCGTGCACAGATGGGGGCGGTGGGGCTTGGTCCTGGGTTCCCTGTTGGGGGCCCAGGAACCCCAGTCGCCCGGGTTCCAGGAAACCTGGAGCCTCCATGGCCAGATCACTTCCGTCCTGCAAGGCCACGGGGGCTTTCGCTCCCCCTATTCCGGGGATCAA
>CAYSXG010000074.1:0-9964 GCA_964434895.1 uncultured Solibacteraceae bacterium
AGGCCGTTAACGTAGGGATCCGGGCGCGAGTTACTGCCATTCACTCCCTGTGGAGCTTCCGCCCATGGTCTCCGACCCCCCAACCTTTATATTTTTTAATGGTACGCCGACCACCAAGATCTACACGCGCACCGGGGACAAGGGGCTCACGGGCCTCTTCGGCGGGGACCGGGTGAAGAAGTCCCATCCCCGCCTGGCGGCCTACGGGACCCTCGACGAGCTGAACAGCGCCATGGGCGTGCTGCGCCTGCACGCAACGCCGGCGGTGGCGTCCCAGGAGGCCCTCCAGCGGATCCAGCACGACCTCTTCGTGCTCGGGGCCGTGCTGGCCACCCCGTCCAGCCACCTGGAGCGGCTCGGCGCGAAGATGACCAAGCCCACCTGGGACGTCCGGGACATGGAGGCGGACATCGACCGCCTCACGGCCCTGGCCCCCCCCATGCGGCATTTCGTCCTGCCCGGAGGCAGCGCCGCCAGCGCCCATGCCCACCTGGCACGCACCGTCTGCCGCCGCGCTGAACGAGAGACCGTGCTGCTCGCTTCGGAGGAGGAGGTGCCCAAGGAGGTGATCGTCTACCTGAACCGCCTGAGCGACTGGCTCTTCGCCCTGGCCCGCGCCGAGAACGCCCAGACGGGGGTGGGGGACGTGGAATGGATCCCGAAGGGGGAGTGAGGGCGCGCCCTACCCGAGGCTGCCCGCCTCGTCGTCCCCGCCGAGCTTGAAGAGGCGCTTTTCCGCCAGGCGCAGCCAGTGCTCGGCCATGAGGACCCCCTCCCCGTGGTGGATGCGCTCGAAGTGGGTGCGGAGGTGGCGCAGGGTGCGGGGGATGGCGGGGGCGAACTGGGTCTTGCCCCGCTGCAGGAGCTGGAAGCCGAAGGTGCCCAGGGCCTTGAAGTTCCGCTGGAGGGCCGAAAGGTTCAGCTCCTCCCAGAGGGCCGCATCGGACCAGCCCAGTTCCTCCCGCACCCGGGCGACCATGCGCTGGCCGGCCTCCTTGGACCAGTCCCAATAGGCGTCGAAGCGGATGGAGGCGAGGTCGTAGGTGGCGGGGCCCTTGCGAGCGTCCTGGAAGTCGATGACCACCAGGCGGTCCCCCTGGATCATGAGGTTGCGCACGTGGAAATCGCGGTGGGCGAGGAACTGGGCCCGGGGCTCGAGGCTGAGGTGGACCTCCTCCATCATGCGTTCGAGCCACTTGGGAGGTTCTTTTTGAAGGAAGCCCCGGAAGAAGTGCTCCACGCAAAAGCCCCATTCGAACTGGAATTTGGCCTGGTCGAAGGAGCGGCCCATGAAGAAGGAGTGGGGCGGGGCCCCCAGGGTGATGGGCCCCACCCAGGTGGCCAGGAGCCAGCCCACCTTGTCCGCCCACTCGGCCTCCTCTTCGGGATGCTGGATGAGGCGCTGCTCCAGGGTGAGGTCCCCCAGGTCTTCCACCAGCAGGCAGCCGTCCCCGTCGTCGTGCTGGAGGATGGTGGGCACGTGCATCACCGGGTCCAGGTAGGCCTGGAGGGCGCGGTACTCGTAGTAGGCGTCGTCGGGGCGCCCGTCTTCGCCGGTGGGATGGATCACCACCAGGGCCGAGCCCAGGGCGGGATGCTCCACGCGCACGTAGCGGCGCAGTCCCGCATCTCCGCCTAGCAAGCGCGGATTCCAGCAGCCCCATCGATCCAGGGCTTTCTGCAATCGGGGATCCATAACGTCTAAGTTACATCGCCACCCGCACTTGGCGACCCTTTTCCGCGAACCAGAATGCATCCCTGTCTTCCAAGGCAGGAGGGGGGGAAGCCCCGGGCCCCAGGACGCAGCGCTGAAGGCGCCCGGTGGGCTCGGCGCCGGGATGAACGTAGCATCCGGAGACCCGCCCTTCTTGGGCGGGAGCCAGGTCCCGGGCCGCCGCGATGAGCTGGTCCGGCGTGCCCACTTCCCACCAGGGAACGTGTTCCACCACGCACCCGATATGGGAGTCGAGCCGAGGGAGCAGGTCCCTCGCTTCGCTGGGCCCTTCGGAAAGCATCCCCAGGGCTTCCGGCGACCAGGCCGAGGCCCCGGTGAAAAGGAAGGGGCCGCGCCCCGTCTCCCCCTTCCGTAGGACCCGGCCCCCTTCATCCAGCCAAACCCGGGACCAGGGGCCGCCAGGATGGGGTACCAGGAGCCAGGTGAGCTGGGCTCCCAGCTCCAGGTGGCGGGACCGGAGGAGACGCCAGGGGACCTCCCCCACGGCGTCGGCGTTCCAGACCAGCAGGCAGGAGGGCACCCGCCCCCGCACGTGCAGGAGGCCTCCCGCGGAGCCCAGGAGGCGGGGCTCCTCAAAGACCTCCAGACCCGCGGCAGCCTCCCGGAGCCGCTCCGGGTGGAGGTGGGCGTTGCAGGCCAGGGCTTCGATCCCCGCGGCGCGGAGGGACCGGGCCCCCCACTGGAGCAGGGGAAGGCCCCGAAGGGTCCAGGCGGGCTTGGGCAGGACCCCGGAGAGGGGCCCCATGCGGGTCCCCAGGCCGGCCGAGAGGAGGAAGCCTTCGATGGGGGCGGGGCTCATGGGACGGCGGGGGTCATTCGGGCCGCCGCTCCGGAAGCTCGGCCTCCTCGCCTTCCAAGGGCCGAAGAAGGAACTGCCCCGGAGCCAGCCCCCGCATGGAGAGCACCCGGATGCGCCAACCCTGGATCCTCAGCTCGTCCCCCACCCTCAGCACCCGCCCCAGCCTTTCCTGGAGGTAGCCTCCCAGCGAAACGGAGCCTTCCTCCCCTTCCAGCTCCAGCTTCAGGTGGTCCGCCAGCTGGTCCAAGGTGACGGTGCCCTGGGCCAGCCAGCCTCCGCCCCGGGTCTTCCGAAGCTGGCTGGCCTCCCGATCGAACTCGTCCTGGATCTCGCCGACCAGTTCCTCCAGCACGTCCTCCAAAGTCACGAGGCCGTCGATGCCCCCGTGCTCATTCACCACCATGGCCAGGTGCTGCTTCTGCCGCTGGAAGTCCAGGAGCAGGTCCTGGATCAGGCGCATTTCGGGCACCAGGAAGGGCGGACGCGCATAAGCCTGGAGATCGACGCCCTCGGGTCGGTCCCGCAGGGCCCAGAGCAGTTCCTTCAGGTGCACCACCCCGAGCACGTGATCCAGGTCCCCGTTCACCAGCGGGATGCGCGTGTGGGGCGTATGCCGGGCGATGGCGAGGTTCTCCTCCAGACTGCACCGCACGTCGAAGACCACCACCTGGGCCCGGGGAATGGCGATTTCCTTGATCGTACGCTTGGAGAAGGAGAAGAGGTTCTCGATGAGCTCGGCTCGGGAGAGCTCGAGCTTCCCCCGCTCGTGGCTGTGCTCGATCATCCGCTTGAGCTCCTCCTCCGAAGGCAGGTGCTCGTCCTCCTCGGCCCCGGGGTCCAGGCCCAGCAACCGCTCGACGCCCCGGCTGAGCTTGAGGAGTCCCCAGGTGAAGGGATGGACCGCCCTCGACCAGAGCAGCAGGGGGGCCGCCGTGCGGAGACTCCAGGCGGTGGCGCTACGGATGGCGATGCTGCGAGGCACCAGTTCGGCCAGCACCACCTGGATGAGCGTGATGACCAGCAGGCCCAGGAGGGAACCGAGCAGGAGGCCCGCGTGGGGCCACGGCAGGCCCCCCAGGAGCCGTCGGAAGAAGGCAGAGAAGAGTTCCTCGCCCGCGGCGCCGAGGCTGATGGTCGCCAGGGTGATGCCCACCTGGATGCTCGAAAGGTGGCGTCCCAGGTGGAGGTGCACCTCCATGGCCAGGGGGGCCCTGGGATCGGATTTCAGCAGGGCTTCGAGCTGGGTGGGACGGACGCGCACGGCGGCGAATTCCGCCAGCACGAAGAAGCCCGTCGCACCCACCAGGACCGGCGTGGCCAGGAGGGTCGTGGCGCTCATAGGATCCGCCGGAGCCTCGGAGGCCTCATTCCCGGCTGAGCCCCAGCGCCTTCTGGAAGGCGGCCTCCGCCTCGCCCAGGGCGGCCGAGAGGGCCTTCAGGCGGCCCTCCCGCTGCCCCAGCTGGGCCTCCAGGCGGCTCTTGGCCTCCGCGGCGGCGGCGAGGGCGGCCTCCTGGCGGCCCTGGGCCTCCCGAAGGCCTTCGAGATCCGCGTGCTGGGCCTTGATCTCCGCGTCCCGGGCCTCGATCTCGGCGCCGTGGTGGGACTCCAGGGAGGCCTTGTCCGACGCCCATTCCGCCTGACGCGCGGCGAGCTCTTCGGCGGCCTGGGCTGCCAGGGCCGCCCGCTCCCCCTCCGCCTTGGCCTGAAGGGTTTTCAGGTCCTCGGCGGCCTGGGCCTGAAGGACCCTCAGATCCTCGGCCGCCCGGACACGGAGGGCTTCGAGGGCGGACTGGCCTTCGGCCACTTCGGCCCCCAAGGCCTCGAGGGCCGTCTTCGCCTGCCCGAGGGCCTCGTCCTGCTCCTGGAGCGTCCTTTCACGCTCCTCCAGGAGCTGGGCCCGCTCCTCGAGGGCCGCCTGGCCTTCCTGGAGCCTCCCTTCGAGGACGGCGATCTTTTGGGCCAATTCCACCAGGTCCCTGCCCTGGCTGCGAAGGGTGCTCTCCAGGCCCGCCATCTCCTCGGACTTGAGGCGGAGCTGACCCTCCTGCTCTCCCACCGTCCGGGCCAGCTGCTCCGCTTGGGCGCGGGCCCGCTCCCCTTCGGCCTCCGCCTCCTCCAGCCCCGCCCGCAGCTCTTCGGCGACGGCTTCGAAGGCCCCGGCCTTTTCCAGATCCTCGCGCAGGTTGGAGATCTCGCCTTCCAGCCCCTCCACTCGAGCGGCGCGCTGGGTGGCCTCGGCCAGGGAGGTCTCGAGGGATTCCGCCCGGGTCTGGGCCTGGGCCTGGGCCTTTTCGAGCTCCTCCAGGGTCTCCAGCCGGGTCTGGTCCTCCAGGGCCTGCTGCTGGAGCCGGTCCCGCTCCTTAAGAAGGTCGATGACCCGCTGGGTCTTCTCCGTCAGCTGGCCGTTCTGGGCCTCCACCTGCTGAAGCAGCTCCTGGCGCTCCTTCATGGCCCCGCGCAGCTGGGTCTTGAGAGCGTCGCCGCTCTCGGCCCCCTCCTCGAAGCGCTTGAGGGCGTGCTCGGCCTCCGCGAGCCGGCGCCGGAGCTCCTCGGCCTCCGAGCGCCGGCGCTCCAAGTCGTCCAGGTTCTGGGTCACGGAGTCATGGCGCCGCTGGAGCGTCTGAAGGTCCTGCTCCAGCTCGGCGATCCGAGCGTCCCTGGACTTGAGGAGGTCCTGGAGGCCGTGGACCTGGGACTCCAGACCGGCCAAGAGTCCGGGATCCACCGCCCCGGAGGGGGGAATTCCCACGGGGATGCCATCCGGCTGGGCCAGGGCCTGGCGGAGCATGTCGGGCGTGAGGGCCACCGTGTGCCCGGGAGTGGCGAGCAGCTCCGCGGGGGCGGCGGAGGTGGCCGTGCCCATGGCCTCCCGGAGCATCTCGGCGGAAAGCACCACGGTCTGGGAGGGGGGGGGCGCCGGGGCCTCCTCCTCTTCCAGATCCGTGCGGAGTTCCTTGAGCCAGTCCTCCCCGAAATCCGAATCCGCCAGGTCCCCCAGGGGATTGTCCGGATCCACGGAACGGGGCGGGACCAGCACGGAGAGGGCCTCCACGAGGGCCCCCGGGGACATGGGCTTGTGGAGGTAGAGATCCGCCCGCCCCTTGAGGCTCTGGTGGCGGCGGTACTCCTCCTCGGTGGCCTTGGCGCTGATGAGGGCGATCTTCAGGTTCGCCTGGGCGGCGTTCTTCCGGAGGGCCGAGCAGAGGGCGTAGCCCTTGTTGTCGGCCACCTCCACGCAGATCAGCACCGCCGCGAAGGCGCCGCTCTCCAGACGGCCGGGGACGCCGTCCGGGGAGGTGATCACCTCGACGTCGTAGGCGGCCTCCAGGCTGACCTGGTGCTCCTTGAGGAAGGTCCGGTCGCTGTCCACAAGGAGGAGGCGCTGGCCCATGGCGAAGTCCTTTGGAAGGGCTTTCCAGTTTAGGGGGCCGGCGCCATCTCCGAAAGGCCCCCGCGAAAAGGCGCGGCCGGGATCCGCCCGGCCGCGCAGGAATCCCCCCTACCGGAGGCTATTGGGCAGGAATGGCCAGGGTGCGCTGCCCCTTCCCGTGGGCCGGCTGCACCAGCAGGAGCAGGGGCTTGCCGCTGTGCTTTTTGACCTGGGCCGTGAACTCCTGGAGGGACTTCACCGGGGTGGTGCCCACGGCCGAGACGACCATGCCGGGCTGGAGGCCGCGTTCGGCGGCGGCGCCGCGGGAGGAGACGGAGACCACGACCACCCCCTCACGGTCCTCGTCGACGCCGAACTGGTGTCGGTTCACGGGGCTGAGGGCCTCCACCGAGAATCCGTAGGTCTTCTCCAGGCTAAAGGACTTGGAGCCTTCGGACTCGCCCTTGCGGTCCTCCTGCTCGTCCGAATCCTCCTTACCGGCCTCCTCCCGCTCCTTCCGATCCCCCAGGACCACGTCCACCTCCTGGGCCTTGCCGTCTCGGACGAAGGAGATCTTCACGCCCTCCCCGGCCCTCCGGCTGGAAATGGCCGCCACCAGCTCCTCCGGGGAGGCGATCTTCTTCCCGTCCACGGCGGTGATGACGTCCAGGCGCCGCAGGCCCGCCTTCTCGGCCGCCTGGCCCTTGAAGGTCTCGTCCACCAGCACCCCCTCCTTCACGCCCAGGGACTGCTGGAAGACCTCGTCCAAGGGACGGGTTCCGATGCCCATGTAGCCGCGGCGCACGGGCTTCCCGGTGCGAAGATCGCCGATGACCCGGTTCACCTGGTTGATGGGCACGGCGAAGCCGATGTTCTGGCCGTCCGCCCGGATCATCGTGTTGATGCCAATGACCTCGCCCCGCAGGTTGAGCAGGGGACCGCCGGAATTCCCTCGGTTGATGGCCGCGTCGGTCTGGATGAAGGACTCCAGACCCCCGAGGAAGCTCCGTCCCTTGGCGCTGACGATGCCCGCCGTGACCGTGTGCTCCAGGCCCAGGGGGTTCCCGATGGCCACCACCCACTCACCCACCCGAGCCGCGTCGCTGTCCCCGCGCTTGGCGTAAGGCAGGTGGTGGGCGTCGATCTTGAGCAGGGCGATATCGAGGTCCTTTTCCTTTCCCCGGGCCGTCCGCTGTGAGGGCCTTCCGTCGGGGGTTATTCCCTCCATGGGGGTTGTCGGGTGCGCCCCTGAGCCTTTCGATGAACTGGTGGTTGTTGAGGCTCTGTCCCTGGACGGAGATCAGGACCTCGGAACCCCCGGCGGGGATCCGCTGCTCCTCCTCCCCTCCCCGGTTCCGGGGGACCTGGGGGTGGCGGGGGCCGAAGAAGAAGTCGAAGAAATCATCCCCGAAGGGGGCGTCCCCCCCCCGGGAGCGGGCCTTGACGAAGCTGGTGCTGGTGATGGAGACCACCGTGGGGTTGAGCTTCTCCGCCACGTCCGCGACGGGCGGAAGGCGGTCGGCCCCCTTCGCGTCCACCACCACCGGACCCTCCTCCTGGGCCTTGGCCACCCAGTGGTAGCTCAGCCCCATACCCAGGGCCATGCAGGCTGCTGCGAAGCCCGAAAGTCCTAGCAGTTGTCGTACCTGGCGGTTCATGCGGATATCCCCTCTATTTGGCCCGTCCAAAGTGGGCGCAAGGCCAAGATGATGCCACCCTACGAAAGGTTTCGGCGCCCCCGGGGAGGGCCCCCTTTCCCCTGGAAAAAGCCCCCGGACCCCTGTATTCTAGATGGTCCAACGGCGGCTGTAGTTCAGTTGGTTAGAGCACTGGATTGTGATTCCAGGTGTCGTGGGTTCGAGTCCCATCAGCCGCCCCAGATCCACCCCCCGGCCCGGGGGGTTTTTCGTTGCCGGACGCGGGGCTCGAACCCACGACAGAAACATCGGCGGCCCGGTAGGCCACCGGCGGAGGGCGTCCAGCGGACGGCCGGAGCCGCAGAGGCCGGGTTCGAGCCCCCTCAGCCGCCCCGGCCACGCCCCTTCTCGCGGGCCGCCACGGGGCTATCCTGGTTTTAATTTCCAGGTCCCCTTTGCGTTAGGGGCCTCATCCCCTCCCCAGGCTCGGACCCCCTCGGATGCCCCTTCGCGATCCCCTCCGCCCACGCCCGCTTCGCCGGCTTGGGGGGGCCGTGGCCGGAATCCTCCTGATCCATCCGGCCCCGAGTCTGGATGAACCGAAGGTGGCCCCCCCCTCCTCCCGTTCGGAGTCGGACGTGAAGGCGCAGTTCCTCGTGGCCTTCGCCCGCAACGTGGAGTGGCCCCCTGGGGCCCTCCCGAAGGAGGAGGAGCCCTTCCTCATCGGGATCCTGGGCAAGGATCCCTTTGGCACTTCCTTGGAGGCCCTGGAAGGTCGGCGCGTTCAGAACCGTCGCGTGGTGGTCCTGAAGGCCACGGAACTCAAGGCCCTGGACCGCTGCCAGCTCATCTACATCAGCCCCTCGGAAAACATGAACCTGGCGGGCATTCTCAGGTCCGTAAAGGGCCGGGGCGTGCTCACCTTCGGGGAAACCGAGGAATTCCTGGCCCTGGGAGGGATGGTGCGCTTCGCCCCCAACGAGAACCGCATCGGCCTCCGGGTGAACCGCCGGGCGTCGGAGCGGGCGGGCCTGAAGATCAGCTCCCACATCCTCGCCTACGTGACGGTGGTCATCCCCTGAGGGGCCCTAACCCAGGGCCTCCACCAGCCGATCGCGGCGACGCGCCAGAAATTCAGCCGAGGCCGGCAGGAGCAGCCAATAGGCCCCGGCGGCCATCCCGACCAAAAGGAGCATGACGGGCAGGAGGAGGGCGGGGGCCAACCAGGCGCAAAGGGCGTAGGCCCCCCCGAAAAGGGCCCCCGAGACCGCGGCGGTGCCCAGGCTGACGAGCACCATCACCAAGGGGACGCCCCCGCTTTTCAGGCTGTCCCGGGGCATGGGCCGGGGCATCCACACGGAGGTCCAGTGCCCCACCGCCGCCTGGACGAAGAAGAAGCAGGCGGCGAGGCAGAGAGCCGCGAGCAGGGGCCCGGGAGCGGGCCGCGAGGCCACCCCCAGCAGGAAGGACAGAAGAAGGACCTGGATCCCGAGGTAGGCGCCCAGGCCCGCGGCCTGCCCCAGCAGGAGCTGGCGGGGGGTCACGGGCAGCAGCAGCAGGGCCTTCACGCCGTGGCCGTAGAGGCCGAACTGGTTGAAGAGAACCTGGCTGCTGGTGATGGAGAGGTAGAGGAAGGCCCCCGGCAGGGACCAGAGTTCCCCGCCCTTCATGTGAAGGAAGGGGCCCTTCATCAGCACCAAGGTCATCAGGGGTACGAGGAAGCCGAACTTTCCGATATGGCTTCCCACCAGGGTTTCCCAGGCCAGGCGGCCCAGACCCGCCACCGGTCCCCGGAAGGTCCAGAGCTTGGCGTCCGCGGTGGAAAGCTCCACACGCAGGGCCTGGGGCTGGGATTCCCAGACCAGGACCTTGGCGGCCCCCCAGGTCAGCAGGGCCACCACGGCCCCCAAGTAGGCCTGGAGGGCCAGCCCCCGGCCCCACTTGCCTCGGGCGGCCTCCTGCAGACCCACCATGGCCTGACCGTGGGGCAACCAAGCGGCCACGCGGCCCGCGGCCCTCAGGCCCGACCTCAGGCGCTCCACCTGGACCCCTTGAAGCTCCAGGGCCGGAGGCCGGCCTCGGGTGCCGGGACGCCTTCCCTCCGCCCCCGAAAGGGCCGCGGGCCCCAGGGTCGTGGCCACCCAGAAGAGAAGGCCCAGGACCACCAGCCCCACCTGGAGGCGCTTGACCAGGACCGCCGCCAGCCCGGACACCAGGTGCTGCACCGTCAGCGTGCCCAGCACCGAGAGCCCCCAGGCCAGGGGCAGCAGGGGGAGGAGGGCCGGCCGCGCCACCCCCATCCCCGCCAGGAAGGCCCCCTGCACCAGGGTCAGGAGCAGGGGGAACACGTCCCCGAGGCCCGCCAGGAGCTCCGCCCGGAAGAGCACGCCCGTGCGGAGGGGAAAGCCGCGGTAGCTCTCCC
>CAYSXG010000075.1:0-9922 GCA_964434895.1 uncultured Solibacteraceae bacterium
ATACCGTGACGGTGCGCAGCCGCGTGGACGGGCAGATCACCCAGGTGGCCTTCCGGGAGGGCCAGTTCGTGAAGCAGGGGGACCTCCTGGTGGAGATCGATCCCCGGCCCTTCCAGGTGCAGCTCGCCCAGGCCGAGGGTCAGCTCGCCAAGGACGAGGCCGCCCTGCGCAACGCCCAGCTGGACCTCTCCCGCTTCCAGGCCCTGGTGCAGCAGGGCATCCTTTCCCGGCAGCAGGTGGACGCCCAGGGCACCACGGTCTCCCAGTACCTGGCCGCGGTGAAGAGCGACCAGGGCCAGGTGGATAGCGCGAAGCTCAACCTCACCTACAGCCGCGTCGCCGCGCCCATCTCCGGGAAGGTGGGCCTGCGCCTCGTGGACCTGGGCAACCTGGTCCGGGCCAACGACCCGAACGGCCTCCTCACCATCACGCAGGTGCAGCCCATCACGGTGCTCTTCACCATCCCCGCGGACCAGATCCCCCAGGTCGCGGCCCGGATGCGCGGCGGCCCCGCCCTGGTGGCCGAGGCCTTCGATCGGGACCTGAAGGCGAGGCTCGCGGTGGGCGCCCTGGTGGCCCTCGACAACCAGATCGACCCGGCCACGGGCACCCTGCGCCTGCGGGCGGAGTTCCCCAACGACGACAACGCCCTCTTCCCCAACCAGTTCGTGAACGTCCGCTTGAAGGTGGACACGCTGAAGGGAGCGGTGCTGGTGCCCGCGGCGGCCATCCAGCGCAGCCCCGCCTCCACCTTCGTCTACGTGGTGAGGCCCGACACCACGGTGGAGCTGAGGCCCGTGGAGATCCAGGCCTCCGATGCCGCGGACGCGGCCCTCCGAAGCGGTCTCGCGGCCGGGGAGAAGGTGGTGGTGGACGGGGTGGACAAGCTGCGCCCGGGCATCAAGGTGGAGGTGACCGGGGAGGGGCAGGGGAGCGCGAAGGGGGCGAAGTGAGGCCGAAGCAGGAGCAGAGGCTCCACCTCCGCGAGCCGAAGGCGAGCGGAAGCACGCCTGCGTGCGATAGGTGGAGGGCCACGTTGCCGCAGGCGAAGCCCGAAGGGTGGCGCGCAGGAGGCGCTCCATGAGGCCGGAGCAGGAGCGAAGGGCCACGTTGCCGCAGGCGAAGCTCGAAGGGTGGCGCGCAGGAGGCGCGCCATGAACCTCTCCCGCCCCTTCATCCTCCGGCCCATCGCCACGTCGCTGCTGATGCTGGGGCTGCTCCTGGTGGGGGCCCTGGCCTACAAGCAGCTCCCGGTCTCGGCCCTGCCCCAGGTGGACTATCCCACCATCCAGGTGCAGACCTTCTACCCCGGGGCCAGTCCCGACGTCATGGCCTCGGCGGTGACGGCCCCCCTGGAGCGCCAGTTCGGGCAGCTCCCGGGGCTCAACCAGATGACCTCCGCCAGCTCCCAGGGGAGCTCCCTCATCACCATGCAGTTCTCCCTGGACCTCAACATCGACGTGGCGGAGCAGCAGGTGCAGGCGGCCATCAACGCCGCGGGCACCTACCTGCCCCGGGACCTCCCGAATCCACCCATCTACAGCAAGACCAACCCCGCCGACGCGCCCATCCTCACCCTGGCCCTGAGCTCCAGGACCCTGCCCCTGGCCAAGGTGGAGGACTTCGCCGACACCCGCCTGGCCCAGAAGATCTCCCAGCTCCCGGGCGTGGGCCTGGTGAGCATCAGCGGGGGCCAGAAGCCCGCGGTGCGCATCCAGGCGAACCCCACGGCCCTCTCCTCCTACGGGCTCACCCTGGAGGATCTCCGGACGGCGGTGGGCCAGGCCAACGTGAACCAGGCCAAGGGCAGCTTCGATGGCCTGCGCCATTCCTACGCCATCGGGGCCAACGACCAGCTCCTGAAGTCCTCCGACTACGCCGCCTTGATCATCGCCTACAAGAACGGCTCCCCCATCCGCCTCTCGGACGTGGCCACGGTGGTGGACGGGGCCGAGAACGCCAAGCAGGCCGCCTGGATGAACGCCACCCCGGCGGTGGTCCTCAACATCCAGCGCCAACCCGGGGCCAACATCATCGCGGTGGTGGACCGCATCCACCACCTGCTGCCCCAGCTCCAATCGGCCCTCCCCAGGGCCGTGGAACTGAAGGTGCTCACGGACCGCACCACCACCATCCGCGCCTCCGTGGAGGACGTGCAGTTCGAACTGATGCTCACCATCGCCCTGGTGGTGATGGTGATGTTCCTCTTCCTGCGTACCTTCGCCTCCACGGTGATCCCCAGCGTGGCGGTGCCCCTCTCCCTGGTGGGCACCTTCGGCGTGATGTACCTGCTGGGCTACAGCCTGAACAACCTCACGCTGATGGCCCTCACCATCTCCACGGGCTTCGTGGTGGACGACGCCATCGTGATGATCGAGAACATCATGCGCTACATCGAGGAGGGCATGCCCCCCCTGGAGGCGGCCCTGAAGGGCTCGGGGCAGATCGGCTTCACCATCCTCTCCCTCACGCTCTCCCTCATCGCCGTGCTCATCCCCCTGCTCTTCATGGGGGACATCGTCGGCCGGCTCTTCCGGGAATTCGCGGTCACCCTCAGCGTCACCATCCTGGTCTCCGGCGTGGTGTCCCTGACCCTCACCCCAATGATGTGCGCCCGGCTGCTCAAGCACGAAACTCACGCCCAGGAGGGCCGGATCCAGAAGGCCATGGAAGGGGCCTTCGAGGCCATGATCCGCTTCTACGACCGGACGCTGCGGGTGGTGATGCGGCACCAGCCCGCCACCCTGGCGGTGGCCATGGGCACCCTCGTGCTCACGGTGGTGCTCTACGTCCTGGTGCCCAAGGGCTTCTTCCCGGTGCAGGACACGGGGGTGATCCTGGGGGTCTCCGAGGCCTCCCAGACCGTCTCCTTCGCGGCCATGGCGGAGCGGCAGCGGGCCCTGGCCCAGGTCATCCTCGAGGACCCGGCGGTGGAGAGCCTCTCCTCCTTCATCGGCATCGACGGCACGAACACGACCCTCAACAGCGGGCGCATCCAGATCAACCTGAAGCCCCTCAAGGAGCGGGGGGCGGACGCCGAGCGGATCATCCGGCGCCTCCAGCCGCGCCTGGCCCAGGTGCCGGGCATCACGCTCTTCATGCAGCCCGTGCAGGACCTCACCGTGGAGGACCGGGTGAGCCGCACCCAGTACCAGGTCAGCCTGGAGGACCCGGATCCCAGGGAGCTGGCGGAGTGGGTGCCGAGGTTCGTGGACCGCCTCCAGGCCCTGCCGGAGTTGAGGGACGTGGCCAGCGACCAGCAGAACGCCGGCCTCCAGGCGCGCCTGGTGCTGGACCGCGCCACGGCCTCCCGCCTGGGCATCACGCCCCAGATGCTGGACGACGCCCTCTACGACGCCTTCGGCCAGCGGCAGGTGTCCACCATGTTCACGGAGCTCAACCAGTACCGGGTGGTGCTGGAGGTGGCGCCGGCCCTCCAGCAGCATCCGGAGGCCCTGGACCACGTCTTCCTGCGCTCCTCCACGGGCGGGTCCGTGCCCCTCAGCGCCTTCACGCGCCTGGAGACCACCGCGGCGCCGCTGGCGGTGAACCACCAGGGCCAGTTCCCGGTGGCCACGGTCTCCTTCAACCTGGCCCCGGGCGTGGCCCTGGGCAAGGCGGTGAAGGCCATCGACCGGGCCCGGACCGAGCTGGGCCTGCCGGCCAGCATCCAGGCGGGCTTCCAGGGCACGGCCCGGGCCTTCATGGCCTCCCTCACCAACGCCCCCCTCCTGATCCTGGCGGCCCTGGCCACGGTCTACATCCTGCTCGGCGTGCTCTACGAGAGCACCATCCACCCGGTGACCATCCTCTCCACCCTGCCCTCGGCGGGGGTGGGCGCCCTGCTCTCCCTCATGCTCTGCGGCACGGACTTCAGCGTCATCGCCCTCATCGGCATCATCCTGCTCATCGGCATCGTGAAGAAGAACGCCATCATGATGATCGACTTCGCCCTGGAGGTGGAGCGCAAGGAGGGCCTTCCCCCGGACGAGGCCATCTTCCAGGCCTGCCTCCTGCGCTTCCGCCCCATCATGATGACCACCATGGCGGCCCTCCTCGGGGGCGTCCCCCTGGCCCTGGGCACGGGGGTGGGCTCGGAGCTGCGGCGGCCCCTGGGCATCTCCATCGTGGGGGGCCTGATCTTCAGCCAGGTCCTCACCCTTTACACGACGCCGGTCATCTACCTCGCCTTCGACCGCCTGGCCAAGCGCTTCCGGGGGCGCGAGGCGAACGCGAGTCAGCTTGAGACAGAGCTCGGGTGAACGGTGGAAGTAAAAAGAAGTTTTAACCGCAGATTCCGCAGATGGACGCAGATTAAGAACAGCATCTGCGGAATCTGCGGTTTCAATTCAAAGCTATCGCCATGAGCCTCTCCGCCCCCTTCATCCGCCGGCCCGTGGCCACGACCCTCCTGACCCTTGCCCTGGCCCTGGCGGGGGCCCTGGCCTACCGCTTCCTGCCGGTCTCGCCCCTGCCCCAGGTGGAATTCCCCACCATCCAGGTGGAGGCCCGGCTGCCCGGGGCCAGCCCCGAGACCATGGCCTCCTCGGTGGCGACGCCGCTGGAGCGGCAGTTCGGGCGCATCGCGGGGGTTTCGGAGATGACCTCCACCAGCTCCCTCGGGGCCACGCAGATCGTGCTCCAGTTCGACCTGGGGAGGAACATCGACGCCGCGGGCCGGGACGTGCAGGCGGCCATCAACGCCGCCCGGGGCCAGCTGCCCGCGGGGCTTCCGAGCAATCCCTCCTACCGCAAGGTGAACCCCGCGGATGCGCCCATCATGATCCTCGCCCTCACCTCCGACATCGCCACCCGGGGGCGCATGTACGACGTGGCGGCTTCGGTGCTCCAGCAGAAGCTGGCCCAGGTGGGAGGCGTCGGACAGGTGACCGTGGGCGGGGGCGCCCTGCCGGCGGTGCGGGTGGACGTCAATCCCACGGCCCTCAACAGCCGCGGCCTGGCCCTGGAGGACGTGCGCCGGGCCCTGGCCACCGCCAACGCCAACCGCCCCAAGGGGGAGGTGGATGCGGGAGGGACCACCCTGGCCCTGAACACCACGGACCAGCTGCTGACGGTGCCCGAGTACCAGCGCCTGGTCCTCTCCTACCGGAATGGCGCCACCCTGCGCCTCGCGGACGTGGCCTCGGTGTCGGAGTCCATCGAGGACGAGCGCACGGTGGGCCTGGCCAACGGCAAGCCCGCGGTGCTGCTCATCGTGTTCCGCCAGCCCGGGGCCAACATCATCCAGACCGTGGACCGGGTACGGGCCCTCCTTCCCCAGCTCCAGGCCTCGGTGCCGCCCACCATCGAGCTGCGCCAGGTCATGGACGCCACCCGCACCATCCGGGCCTCGGTGCACGACGTGGAGTTCACGCTGGTCCTCTCCATCGCCCTCGTGATCCTGGTGGTCTTCCTCTTCCTGCGGAACCTCCGGTCCACCCTCATCCCCAGCGTGGCGGTGCCCATCTCCCTCATCGGCACCTTCGGGGCGATGTACCTGCTGGACTACAGCATCGACAACCTCTCGCTCATGGCGCTGACCATCGCCACGGGCTTCGTGGTGGACGACGCCATCGTGGTGGTGGAGAACATCACCCGGCACCTGGAGCGGGGCCTGACCCCCATGGAGGCGGCCCTGACCGGGGCCCGGGAGATCGGCTTCACGGTGGTCTCCATCAGCCTCTCCCTGGTGGCGGTCTTCATCCCCATCCTGCTCATGGGCGGCATCGTGGGGAGGCTCTTCCGGGAATTCGCGGTCACCCTCTCGGTGGCCATCGCCATCTCCATGGTGGTCTCCCTCACGACCACGCCCATGATGTGCGCGCGCCTGTTGAGGCGCGGCCAGGAGGAAGGCCAGGGAGCCCTCTTCCGGGCCAGCGAAGGGGCCTTCCGCTGGGTGTTGCGGCAGTACGAGCGCTCCTTGGGCTGGGTGCTGCGGCACCAGCGGACCACCCTCCTCATCACCGGCCTCACCATGGCCGCCACGGTGGCCCTCTACGTCGTGGTGCCCAAGGGATTTTTCCCCCAGCAGGACACGGGGCGCATGGCCGGCAGCCTCCAGGCGGACCAGAGCACCTCCTTCCAGGCCATGCGCGAGCGCCTGGGGCAGTTCGCTGCCGTCGTGAAATCCGACCCCGCCGTGGAGAACGTCATCGCCTTCGCCGGCGGCGGGTCCACGGTCAACACCGCGCGGATGTTCGTTTCCCTCAAGCCCAGGGACCAGCGGGACGTCAGCGCGGACCAGATCATCGCCCGGCTGCGGGGCCGGCTGGCGAAGGTGCCCGGCGCCTCCCTCTTCCTCCAGCCCGTGCAGGACCTGCGCATGGGCGGGCGCCCCGGCGGGGCCCAGTTCCAGTACACCCTGCAGGGGGACGATCCGGAGGAGCTTTTCCGGTGGGCCCCCCGGGTCCTGGAGAAGCTGCGCACCCTCAAGCAGGTGGCAGACGTGAACACCGACCAGCAGAACCAGGGGCTGCGGGCCGCCGTGCAGGTGGACCGGGATACCGCGGCGAGGCTGGGCATCACGCCCCAGGCCATCGACGACACCCTCTACGACGCCTTCGGCCAGCGCCAGGTCTCCACCATGTACACCCAGATGAACCAGTACCACGTGGTGATGGAGGTGGAGCGGCCCTTCTGGGAAAGCCCCGAAGGCCTCACGTCGGTCTACGTGGCCGGGAAGGGGGGGAACCTGGTGCCCCTCGCGGCCTTCGCCCGCTACGCGCCCACCACGGCCCCCCTGGCGGTGAACCACCAGGGCCAGTTCCCTTCGGTGACGATCTCCTTCAACCTGCCCGTGGGCGCGGCCCTGGGGGATGCGGTGAAGGCCATCGACCGCGCGGAGCAGGAGATCCACCTGCCCGCCTCCATCCGGGGCAAGTACCAGGGCACGGCCCAGGCCTTCCAGGACTCCCTGGCCAACGAGCCCCTCCTCATCGCCGGGGCCCTGCTGGTGGTCTACATCGTGCTGGGCGTGCTCTACGAAAGCCTCATCCACCCGGTGACGATCCTCTCCACCCTGCCCTCGGCGGGGGTGGGGGCCCTCCTGGCCTTGCTGGCCTGCCGGACCGAGCTCAGCGTCATCGCCCTCATCGGCATCATCCTGCTCATCGGCATCGTGAAGAAGAACGCCATCCTCATGATCGACTTCGCCCTCGAGGTGGAGCGGCGCGAAGGGCTCTCGCCGGAGCAGGCCATCTTCCAGGCCTGCCTCCTGCGCTTCCGGCCCATCACCATGACCACCATGGCGGCCCTGCTCGGGGGCCTGCCCCTGGCCCTGGGCCACGGCACCGGTTCGGAGCTGCGGCGCCCCCTGGGCATTTCCATCGTGGGGGGCCTGCTCTTCAGCCAGATGCTCACGCTCTACACGACGCCGGTGGTGTACCTCTACCTGGACCGCTTCCGCCTCTGGTGGGCCGGGGCCCGCGCCCTCCGCAGGCCGGCCCCGGCCCCCGAAGGGAACTGATCCAGTTCATGGGACGTCGTTTAGGGTGCAAAAAGCGACGTTCTGATGCGGATGGATACGAAAGGCTCGCCGGGGCCTGCTCCCTCCGTCGATTTCGCTAGGTTTCTCGGGATTTGATCCTTTGGCATCTTCCTTGAATGAAGCATCCCAGTTCATTCAAGGAGTGATGATGAGACTGCACCCGGCCCTTCCCGCCCTCCTCGCGCTGGCCATGGCGGCCTGCGTCCGCCCCGAAACGACCGTCACGCCCCTGAGCAAAAAATCCTATCCTGAGAAGCCCCAAGGCTGCGATATACAGGTCGTCACCCAGGTGCCCAAGGACCGGAAATACGAGGAAATCGCCATCCTCAACACCGTGGCCACCGAGGCCCAGGACAAGGACCTCAACGGCATGCTGCCCAGCATCAAGGCCGCAGCCTGCCGCTTGGGCGCGGACGCGGTGCTCATCAAGAACGTCGAACCCGGCTCGCGTTTGATGCGTGATTCTCTCGGCAAGGCCTACACCGTGGCCATCAAGTACCTTGATTGATTTTTTTTATCGTTGCTACAGGCACCCCCGACCCCACGCCGCGATGGACGGCGTGGGGCCATTTTCGTCGGGGCTTTCGATGGGTGGGGCGGACCTCGCGCCCTACTTCTTGGTTTCGTAGGTGACGGCCACCTGGGTGCCGGCACCGGCGTGATCGAGGGTCGCGGCGACGCTCACCCGGCGCTTGCCCCCAGCCTCCTCGCCGCCCACGAAGCCCGCGGAGGCCTTGCCGTCCTGCTGCACGGCGTTGGAGGTCACCTTCAGGCCGGCCTTCTTCAGCTCCGCGACGTACCAGGCGACCACCTGGTCCAGGGGGTCCTTCGTGGTGAAGTGGAAGCTGCCGGCCTCGCCCTTGTCGCCGTGGCTGGCGAAGGTGGCCTGGGGCGCGGCGCCGGGGTAGGCGGGGATCCATTCCGGGGCCTTGCCGCCCACGCCGAAGGTGGCGGTGCCCTCCGCGGACTTGATCTCCATGGAGCCGGTGGCGCCGTCCCCCTTGGTCTCGAGGGTGACCGGCGCCTTGCCCTCCTCCTGGAAGGAGAACTTGCCGTGCTTGGCGTCCTCCATGTTCACGGTGACCACCTTGCCGGTCTTCTTCTCCCGGATCGTGAGGGTGCCCCGGGCGTCGTCCGCGCTCACCACCTCCACCTCGGGGTTGAGGGCGACGGCCATCTTCGTCGCGGCCAGGGCGGGGTTCTTCTTCATGAGCTCCGAATCCAGGCCCGACTGCTTGGCCTTGCGCATCACGAACCAGGTGCAGCCGCCCATGACCAGGGCGCAGAAGACGATGAGGCCGCCGCAGCCGAGGAGCAGCCATTTGAGCCAGCCGGGCATGCCGGAGGCCGGGGCGGGAGCCGGGGAGGGAGTCGGGGAGGGCGCGTTATCGGGAGTCATGGGGCCATCATAGCCAAGGCCCGCGGATTCGGAACCGGAAGGAAGGGCGCCGGAGGTTCTTCTAGCGCCGCAGGCGCAGGGCGTTCAGGACCACGGTGAGGGAGCTGAGCCCCATGGCCGCGCCGGCCAGGGCCGGTCCCCCGAAGCGCTCCAGCTGGCCCAGGACCGCCAGGGGCACCAGCACCAGGTTGTAGCCGAAGGCCCAGGCCAGGTTCTGGCGGACGATGGCCCGGGTGCGGCGGGCAAGGTGCAGGGCCATGGCCAGGGGGGCCAGGCCCGGCCGCAGGGCGTTGAGGGGGGCCGCGGCCCGGGTGGCGTCCAGGCCCGCCATGGAGAGGCCGGCGTCCGCCTGGGCCAGGGCCGGCGCGTCGTTCACGCCGTCCCCCACGAAGCCCACCACCGCCCCCCGGGCCTGCAGGTCCCGGATGAAGGCCCGCTTGTCCTCCGGGCGCAGGGCGCCGTGGGCGCTGGGGATGCCGTAGACCTCCGCCGCGGCGGCCACCGCCTCGGCGCGGTCCCCGCTGAGCAGGTGCAGGACCAGCCCCTGGGCCCGCAGCTCCGCCAGCACCGAGGCGGCCTCGGGCCTCGGCGCGTCCCGGAGCAGGATGAGACCCCGCAGGCGCCCCCCCTCCGCCAGGCCCACCGCCGTGGTCTGGGGGGGCAGGGTGGGGAAGGGCAGGCCCAGGTGGGCGGAGGAGCCCAGGAGGTAGGTCCTGCCTTCGAGGTCCCCCTCCACCCCGCCGCCGGGATGGGCCCGGAAGCGTTCGAGAGCCGGCAGGTCCAGGCCCCGGGCCGCCTCCCGCAGGCCCCGGGCCAGGGGGTGCTCCGAATCCCGCTCCAGGGCCGCCGCCAGGGCCCGCAGGCGGGGCTCCTCCAGGTCCCCCAGGACCCGCACCTCCTGGAGGCCCGGCCTCCCCCCCGTGCGGGTGCCGGTCTTGTCGAAGGCCAGGTCCGTCAGGCGGGCCAGGCGGTCGAAGGCCGCCGCGTCCCGCACCAGGACGCCGTGGCGGGCGGCCCGGCCCCGGGCCGCCGTGAGG